>JALXCS010000323.1:0-11634 GCA_026990815.1 Methylomonas sp.
CGGCTGATAGCTGGTAATCATTCATGTCGTTATTATATTCGCTATCAATACAATACGTCATCTAGTTTATGTGCATTCTTGATCGCGAATAGTATATAAGTATCTATGTGAGCAGCGAACGGAGCGCAAAACGTGTTTTAGAAAGTCTCATACGATGGATAGAAAAGCATTTAAAACTCAGCGTAAATAGAAGTAAGAGTGGCACAGGACGACCATGGGAAAGCCAGTTTCTAGGCTTTCGCCTGACCCAAGACGGAGAAATAGCTATTGCCCCGAAGAGTATCGAAAGATATAAATCAAAGGTACGCAGGCTATGGGATGCAAGGCAAAGCTTAACCAGCAAACAACTGGTCGAGCAATGGCAGAAATACAGTATAGGCTGGTGGAACTATTTTAAACTGGCGACCCGGCGGTGGAATATTTACTGCTGGGCAGGCTGGACCCGAAGGCATATGCGAAAATGTTTCTGGCTACGCTGGCATAATAAGAAAGGCCGACTCAAAGCATTGCGTCGATTAGGCGTAAGCGACTACTTGCAAAAGACCGCGAGTAGCTCGCGCGGAGCTTGGCGAATTGCCGCAAGCCCTGCACTACATAAGGCGTTAAGCAATGCGACGTTACGACGTTATGGATTAAATGTACCATCAGAACTCTCGGCAGCGTAAGCTGTTGGATTCAACCGCCGGATGCGGAAAACCGCATGTCCGGTGGTGTGGGAGAGGTAACGGGCGCAATCCCGTTACCCCGACCCAATCGTTGCGTCTTGAATATTACATAATATCCTGCGCAAAATTAGTATAAAATTTATGGTTATCTACTTAAATAGGCGGTTCAACCGCAATTGCGAGAAAGCAAAAGCTTTTCTTTACTGAATGGGACGGTTAAACGAAATTAAGATGGTCAGAAACAAGAATCCCTGGGGTATGTGGTTCCCAATTGCAGTAGCAATATTGATGGTTTTTAGAGCCGCCTTGTATATTTATTTTGTGATGAGCGGCGGCAACTATATTCATCCGGATAGCGCACTTTATCTCGAGCTGGCAGAGCACCTTATTGAAACTGGAAATTTCTTTTTACCAGAGTTGCAGCCTGAGGTGATTCAGCCGTTCGGTATACCGGCAAGAGATACCATGCGAATTTTGTTTTCTGATGTGCCGGAGGGTCCTGAGGTATTCAGAACGCCCGGGTATCCTTTTTTTTTGGTCTGGTTGCATTGGTTAAAAATCGACAATCCATATGGTATTGTTTTTGTACAGGAGGTTATATATGCTCTGAGCGTATTGATTTTTTATCGTTTGGGACAGCAATTATTCAATAAAAATATTGTTCAAGCCGGAGTTGTTTTTATGCTGATTAATTCCGGCGGATTGGTATGGCCAAAATATTTGATTTCGGAAACCTTGTTTCTGCCCTTTTTGATTTCCGGCATCTTGTTTATTGGACTCTATCTCAAGCATAATCAGCTAAGATTTTTGATATTCGCTGGCATTTTGATGGGTATTGCTGCGTGGATTAGGCCAGCAATTCAATATTTGCCGATTGTAGCGGTAATTATAATTTGTCTTTTTCATTTCAAGGATATTAAAAAATGGATGCATGCAGTAGTATTGCTGATATTTTTTATAATGACACTCTCGCCGTGGTTAATCCGAAACTATTATCATTATGGACAGTTTTTTGTTTCTGGCCAGGGTAGTAATCTTCTTGCCAATTATCATGTCCCTGCTGTTTGGCATTGGCCTCGTGTCGATCAATTTGACAGGCCCGGTCAACAATTGGCGCAGCAAAAAATAAAACAAATTATTGATAAAAAGGAGAGTGAGTTGGGGCGTCCAATTGATGCAGTTGAGTTTTTTAAATTGCAACAAAGCTGGGCTATTAAAGAATTAAGTCATTATCCTGCCACTTATTTTAAAGCTTGGTGTGTAGGAGCTTTCAGGGTGATGTATGAGTCATTTGTGAATGATTTTTACGAACTGATGCGATTTCCTGACCACCGGTTGCATTTTTTAGATGTATTGACGGGAAACTTAAAGGCGTATCATTCTACCCGGTCGACCGGAGTGATATCTGGTGTCATCTATTATTTTTTGCACCAGGACAGGTTTTATCTGTTTCATACCGTTCTTTCCATGTTAATAGCCTTTTTTGCTGTAGCTGGGACAATCAGTATTGTAATGAGAAGAAATTGCTTCCTGTGGTTGATGATGCTGGTTAATTTTTATTTTATTTTCTTGCCTGGTCCAATTGGATATGGGCGCTATCGATTTCCGGTTGATATTTTCTGGTTTGTTCAGGCGTACTATGGTTATATGTGGATCGTCAGTCTACTTAAATTAAGACGGCAAAAATTTGAAAGGCAGTTTCTGGTTGATTGAGAATTTCCAGAAACTGCTAAAATAGAGCTAATGAGGAATGAAAGCCCTTTAAGATGACCTCAGGGCGTTAGTTTTATTTCTAGCTGCTGCTTTCAGTTTTCGGTGTGGCAATTTTTATATTAGGTGAAAGAGGGTTGAAAATTTTACTCTCAAGTTTATTAGTCAATACAGCATTGACTTCGGCAATGCCGCAGGCACAAGTACAAGTGTTTTGTTTGTTTTTGACTAATTGCCGCCATTTTTTGATTTTTTCTCCACGCCAGACATCCATCAGCTTGTGGTCGCGGAGATTTTCGAATTTATCGACAAAGAATGTGCAGGGGAAAGTATCAAGAGCTGGATCGACAACCATATAGTAATAGCCCGCATAGCATTTGAATTTCTCCCAGGTTGCATCCTTATCAAAGATAAAGGTTTCAAATTCGCGAACAAAATTGGTATCCAACCAACTGTATTTTTTATATAGATCATTGAAAACTTTACGATATTTGCTTCGATCTTTGGGTTCAAACTGGTAAATATCTGTTTCCTTGATATGGAATAAATTCAGATTTTCTTTCTGTTTGAATTTAGGGGCGGTAACGCCATCATGAATGGGTTGAATGGCAATTTTATCAACCAGATGCTGGAATTTCTCAATATAGGTATCAATATCTTGATAGTTTTGCTTTGAAATAATCATCCGCAAAACAATTTCCGGTTTTTTCGTACCGTTTTGTTTTTGTACTTCCCTGACCGCTTCAATACCGCGGAAAATAGATTCAGTCAATTTGGGAATTTCTCTGGCAGTGTCATGAATTTCAGGTTTATCTGAGTCCAGGCTGATAATCAGGCTGTCCAGCCCGGAATCCACCAGTCTTTTTGCTTTTTTTGCCAATAATGCGCCATTGGTATTGACGTTGACAAACATATTGTATTTTTTGGCTTCTTTGATGATTTCCGGCAAATCCTTGCGGATTAGAGTTTCTCCTCCGGTTAAACTTAAATGCCAGGTGCCAGCCTCACCCAATTGTCTGACCACTGACATGGCTTCTTCATGAGTCATTTCACGGTCGAGCTGATTATGTAACTCGTGGGTATCGCAAAACGAACATTTTGCATTACAGTTGAATAACACATTCCAGCCAACAAATGTTGGTCCTCGGCTGGGTTTTTTATCATAGAGATAAACCAGGGTATTGTCGATAAATGTGAGTGCGCCCCGTGCAAGGCCGGTATGATATTCTTTAACGAAAGCGTAAGCAGATTTGATGGTTTTCAATGTCTTCATTCAATTTGTCGCAAAAAAACAAAAAAAGTTGTGCTAAAGATACACTAATTCTGATAAAAATGGTAGGGATTAAGTATTATCCATGCCCCAGTCAGCAATACAGTATTTTTTCTTCAAGGCTGTTTGGTGTAATTTTTTGGTCGGGTTAACAGCAATTGCCTCGTCAGCCCATTCAAGCAATGCTTCGTCAGAATGGTGGTCTGTGTAAGCAATTGTTATTATATCTTTTCTGTCATTGCCAAGTAATTCAATTAAGCGCTTCAGCTTGTATTTTCCGTAACAATTACGCCCGGCAATTTTTCCTGTTAGCTTATTTTCCTCATCCCAGCTCGAATGGGTGCAGACAATCGTTTCAAAGCCCAGTTGAGCCCCCAGTTTTTTAACGTAGAAATCAAAGCTGGCCGATGCCAGGACTAATTTGTGGCCGGAGTTACGATGTTGTTGTATTTTTTGTAAGGCTTTGCTGCGAATGCCGTTTTTTTTCAATTTTTCTAGAAACTGATCGGTGCATGCAGCTAATTGTGGTTGGTTCAGGCCGCCAGCAATTGCTGTTAGAAAGGTTTCCTTAAGCCAGCTGTTATCTTTTATGCCGGATTTATGGATGAGAATGGCAAAAGGCAGGAAGCTGCAGCGTAATAGCCGAAGCGGGTAAGTTTTTAAAATAGACGCCAAAAAAGCAACATAGGTGTCTTTTTTTGTGATAGTACTGTCAAAGTCAAATATGACGATTGTTTGTTTGATCGTTTTTTCGGGCACTTTAATTTTGCCTTATCGGATGAGATTTAAAAGTGAAGTGATGATTGATCAAAAAGTTTAATAAAAAAACTGTGCCTGTGGCAAATATCTGGGAGTAAAGATATGGCCATTTTTGTATTTCTGTTAAAAGCCAGAACAGGCCGGTATTTATATTTATGGTTAAAATTGTCACCAACAAAAACCGAAACATAAAGCGTTTGTGTGATCCGGTTGGTTTGAATGTCCAGTAAAACTGAATAAAGTAGCTGAAAATGACAGAGACGGTAAAGCTGATAGCGCTGGATAAGGTAGGATTAACCTGGAATTTCTCAATGAGAACCACCAATGATCCAAAAAGCACTAAAGTAGCCAGTCCTCCGGAAAATATATAGCGAAAAAAGCTTCTAAGGTAATGCCTGATCCCCATTAGAAAATGACCGGATCAACCATGCTTTTCATCCAAGGGATATCAATAAAAAACAAGGCAGTGACAACAATCGCCAGAAATACAACATAGGCAACAAATTTTGGTTCACGATAAAGTTTTTCCGGGGTTTGAGAAGCGGAATGCGGCTTCATGGCAATATAGGCATACCAGACAAACAGCAATGCAAAAAGTGGAAAACTGAGCAAAAATTCCACCCGGTACTTGATTAAAAACACCCCCAGAAAAAAACCTGAAGAAATCGCATAAAAAAACGATGAAAGTAACAGGCTTTGTTCAGTGTAGTAGATAAATGAACGTCGATACAGCCCGGCTTGTTCATGGTCATCTATGTACCTGAATTCCGCATAGCGTTTCATGGCCATTAAAAAAGCGCCGCCCATCCAATATGCCAGTAAAATGCTTGAAGGAGGAAAACTGCCGCTGACAAGCGCACTCCAGCCAAGCAGTAATCGTAACGGATTGTTAATTGATTCACTCAAGACATCCAGATAGACTTGATCTTTGGTGCGGAACGGTTTGACATTGTAGAGAACTCCCATTACCAAAAGGATGATGGAGAGCATTATAAATTCTTTATTTAAGAGCGATGCCAGGCCAAGCCCGATAGCGATAAGAACGATATATTCCAGGTAAACATATTTGGCTTTGATATTGCCAACTGCGGAAGGCCGGTGTTTTTTTATCGGATGATGTTGGTCAAAATCCTTGTCCAGCCATTCATTGATGACATAATTTGCAGAAGCAATAAAACAGGTGCTCAAAATTGCAACCATGGAGGGTACAATGGCTTCAGATAAGGGTACATGGGCTAATATGATGGCCAAGGCAATGCCTGGCAGCATAAAAATATTTTTAAACCAATGGTCAATGCGAGCAATATGAATGTAGTATTTCACTTGTAAATGGATTACTTATAGATAAATAGATAAAACCTTCCAATTATACGGAGTTATTGACTAAATTTACAGTGCATTGAGTTATTGCTTCAAACCAGTAATGAATCGCTCTGTTCAGATAATTGCATGGTAAGGAACCGTTCAAGAAATAAATTTAACTATTGACTTGGCTTTTTATCTGCTTTCCAGGTTACACAAACAGTTACATAGCTTGCTATGCGCCTGTTTGTGTGCCTCAATGCGAATAAAAATTCTGCGCCAGTTGTTAAATTTAATTCATTCTCGTTCCTAACGTCAGTGGAATGCTCTGTTAAAATAACCGGATGTCATTTACATCAATAATATCTAGGAATTTTGGCAGGATAGTTGGAATTTTAATTCTGTTTAGAATTATTCTCTTTGTCTGCTTCATTGGCTTTGATGGTCAATATATCGAAGAAGACTCTGACTATTATCTTTGGCTGGCCGATATTTTGAGAGAACATCATGTGTTCTCACCATCTGATAAGCCTCCTTTTTCGCCGGAATTATTCAGGACACCTGGCTATCCAGCTTTTCTTGCTTCACTGAAAGAGCTGGGCATGGAAAGCCCCAAATGGATTGTTCTTTGGCAAGAATTGATTTACGGGCTGTGTGTCTTTATTTTCTTTCATTGCGGCAAGCCGCTTTTTGGTGGAAAAATCACTCGTTTAGGTGTGATTTTTTTGCTGATAGAACCGGGTGGATTGTCTACCCCGAAAGTGATTTTGTCAGAGACCTTGTTTTTACCTTTTTTCTTATCAGGTTTATTGGCGGTTGGCCAGTATTCACGTAAAAAGAATTGGAAAGTGTTGTTTTTTGCCGGTGCTATGATGGGAATAGGGGCCTGGATAAGGCCGGCAATTTTATATTTCCCCTTTGTTGTTGCTATAACCCTGGTCGCATTTGCTATTAATGATAAAAAACGTTGGTTGCATAGTGGTGTTTTGCTATTTTCATTTATCCTGATGATGTCCCCCTGGTTAGCCAGAAATTATAGTTATTTCGGTAAAATAGTCATGTCAGGCCAGCAAAGCAATATGCTGGCGAATTATCATGTGCCTGTGGTTTGGGAATCGGCCCAAGGAATTCCTTTTTGGGAAGGCCATAAAAAAATCAAGGAACATGTTAAACAGGCTATTGAAGAACAGGCTGAAAGGCTGGGTCGAAAATTGACCATAGCGGAAAAATTTGATCTGGAGCAAAAGATAGCAATCAGCGAATTGAAAAAATATCCCTGGCATTATTTGAAGCAATGGTGTTTTGGTGTTATGAAAACCATGTATGGAGCCAATCTTTTCGAGGTTTATCACGCATTCAGGCATCGAGCGGATCGTTTGCACTATTTTGAGATCGAAGCCACTGATTTTAAGGAAAAAGTCTACATTTTTCTGATAAATCAAGATTATTTTTATATTGCGGAGGTTTTGCTGAGAGTGGCAGTTGGTTTTTTTGCACTCATTGGTGCGTTTTGGATTGTAATAAGAAAAGATTGTTTTTTGTGGATTATGATGTTGGCTAATTTCTATTTTATTTGTGTGCCTGGTCCAATGGGGTACGCTAGATTTCGTTTTCCAGTCGAAGTTTTTTGGTTTATTCAGGCATACTATGGTTTTATCTGGATAATGAGTTTTTTACATAAGGGAGCCTCGAAAAACCGACACGAGAAGTTCAAGAGTGAAGTGGAAGGAGTACAGAAACCGCAGTTTATGAATAATATATGAGTATTTCGAGCAGCTCCCAACACAGCAATCGGACGTCGCAATGTTTTTCGAGTTGTCACAGCCGAAAACAGGGAAAACATAGTATAATGAACGGTTATATTTTTGGCAGTAGGGGGTTATATGCAAATAATACAAGAAGCACTGACATTCGATGACGTTCTTCTGGTGCCTGCCCATTCGACAGTTTTACCGCGAGAAGTTGATTTAAAAACCTGGCTGACCCGCGAAATTCAACTTAATATTCCGCTGATGTCTGCAGCAATGGATACCGTTACCGAAGCAAGGTTGGCCATTACTATGGCCCAGGAAGGCGGAATCGGTATTATTCATAAAAATATGAATGCAGAGCAGCAAGCCAATGAAGTACGACGTGTCAAAAAATTTGAAAGTGGTGTAATACAGGAGCCGATAACGGTATCACCGGATATCAGCATACAGGAAGTGATTAATCTGACTCATGCAAAAAATATTTCCGGGGTACCGGTTGTTGTCGGTGATGATCTGGTTGGTATCGTAACTGGTAGGGATTTACGTTTTGAAACGCGCTTTGATGAGCCGGTTTCCAAGGTAATGACACCAAAAGAAAGGTTAGTTACTGTTAAAGAAAATGCCGGACAGGAAGAAGCAATCAAATTATTACATGAACATCGAATTGAAAAAATACTGGTGGTCAATGATGAATTTCAATTACGTGGATTGATTACTGTCAAGGATATTCAAAAAGCCAAAGACTATCCTAGCGCCTGTAAAGATAATCAGGAGCGGTTGCGAGTCGGTGCGGCGGTTGGTACCGGGCAGGGAACTGAACAACGGGTCGAAGCATTGGTTGATGCAGGAGTTGATGTCATTATTGTTGACACAGCACATGGTCACTCACAAGGGGTGCTGGAGCGAGTCCGCTGGGTGAAACAGAAATATCCGGACGTTCAGGTGATTGGTGGCAATATCGCTACTGCTGATGCTGCGAAAGCACTGGTTGATGCGGGTACTGATGCTGTAAAGGTTGGTATTGGTCCTGGCTCCATTTGCACCACTCGGATTGTAGCCGGGGTAGGGGTTCCACAGATCACTGCGATTAGTGATATTGCGGATGCATTACAGGGATCAGGAGTACCCTTGATTGCCGATGGAGGTATTCGTTTTTCTGGAGATGTTGCCAAGGCGCTGGCTGCCGGTGCTTATTCAGTTATGCTCGGAAGTCTTTTTGCAGGAACAGAAGAAGCTCCTGGAGAAGTCGAGTTGTATCAGGGGCGTTCATATAAATCATATCGAGGGATGGGATCTTTGGGAGCCATGTCGCAGCAGGAAGGTTCCAGTGATCGGTATTTTCAGGAAGATGCTAGTAATGTTGAAAAGCTGGTGCCAGAGGGTATTGAAGGTCGGGTACCTTATAAAGGTAGCGTGATAGCCATTGTTCATCAGCTTATTGGAGGCGTTCGGGCAAGCATGGGTTACACTGGCAATCAAACAATCAGTCAAATGCATGAAAATGCCAAATTTGTGCGTGTAACCAATGCCGGAATGCGGGAAAGTCATGTTCATGATGTCAGTATTACCAAGGAAGCTCCAAATTACCGGATGGACTAGTTTGTTTAATTCCTTGAATTCACCGTTTTAAATTTCTATTCATTTTTTAATATGACAGCCAAGCAGCCAAGTAATATTCATGCTGACAAAATTCTGATTCTTGATTTTGGATCACAATACACGCAGTTGATAGCCCGACGCATCCGTGAAATTGGCGTCTATTGTGAAATTTACGCTTATGACTGTGAAGCAAATGCAATTGAACAGTTTACCCCAAAGGGAATTATCTTATCTGGCGGGCCAGAGACCGTTACTAGCGGTAATACGCCAAGAGCACCAGAAATTGTTTTTAAATTGGGGGTCCCTGTTTTGGGGATTTGCTATGGCATGCAAACCATGACTGAGCAGCTCGGAGGCAAAGTTGAATCATCCGAGCACCGGGAGTTTGGATATGCCCAGGTCCGGGCAAGAGGCCATTCTAAATTATTGCTCGATATTGAAGACCATACCACGCCGGAAGGATATGCGTTACTGGATGTCTGGATGAGTCATGGCGACAGATTGATTGAATTACCTGCTGGTTTTAAACGCATTGCTAGTTCCGATGGCGCGCCGATCGCTGGTATTGCTGATGAAACCCGAAAATATTACGGTTTGCAATTTCATCCAGAGGTTACTCATACTCGCCAGGGTGGGCGAATTTTGGAACGTTTTGTTGTTGAAATCTGTAATTGTGAAGCGCTGTGGACGGCGCATAATATTATAGAGGACACTGTTGTCGCAGTAAAAACCAAGGTTGGAAATGATCAGGTTATCCTGGGTTTGTCTGGAGGAGTTGATTCTTCTGTAGTAGCGGCACTATTGCATAAAGCTATTGGTGAACAGTTGACTTGTGTTTTTGTGGATACTGGCTTGTTACGATTACGTGAAGGCGATCAAGTGATGGCCACTTTTGCTGAGCACATGGGTGTTAAGGTGATTCGCGTCGACGCAGAATGGCGTTATCTTGATGCTTTGGCAGGCGTAGCAGATCCGGAGCAGAAACGTAAAATTATCGGCAATTTGTTTATAGAAATTTTTGATGAAGAGGCGGCGAAATTATCGGATGCCAAATGGTTGGCGCAAGGGACAATTTATCCAGATGTCATTGAATCGGCAGGAGCAAAAACCGGCAAGGCGCATCTTATTAAATCTCATCATAACGTTGGCGGATTACCTGAAAATATGAAGTTGAAACTGGTTGAGCCACTTAGGGAGTTATTCAAGGATGAAGTCAGGAAAATTGGTCTGGAACTTGGGTTACCGTATGAAATGGTTTATCGCCATCCTTTTCCGGGACCGGGTCTTGGCGTTAGGATTTTAGGTCAGGTTAAAAAGCAATATGCTGATTTATTGCGTTTGGCTGACGCAATTTTTATCGAAGAATTGTACCGCCACCAGTTGTACGAAAAAGTCAGCCAGGCATTTGCGGTTTTCCTGCCGGTTAAATCAGTTGGAGTGATGGGTGATGGTCGTCGCTATGATTATGTGATTGCCTTGAGAGCCGTGGAAACCATAGATTTCATGACCGCCAGATGGGCGCATTTGCCTTATGATTTTCTGGATCTGGTTTCAAGGCGTATTATCAATGAAGTTTCGGGAATTTCCAGAGTGACTTATGATATTTCCGGCAAGCCGCCCGCAACTATTGAGTGGGAATGATTATTCAGGTTTATGAAAGATTTAACTGAAATTCAACAGGCGCTCAGGCAGTTTGCTGCTGAGCGGGATTGGGACCAATTCCATTCCCCGAAAAATTTGGCGATGGCGTTGAGTGTTGAAGCTTCTGAACTGCTGGAGCATTTTCAATGGCTGACAGAAGCTCAGTCTGCCGATTTGGACGATCAAACCAGGGACCAGGTACGGGATGAAATTGCCGATGTTCAGGTTTATTTGATACGTTTGGCTGACAAATTGAATATCGATATTCTGGAGGCGGTCAGCCAAAAAATGCAAAAGAACAAACAGAAATATCCCGTAGAAAAGGTGCGCGGCAGTTCAAAAAAATATACTGCTTATTTGGATAAAGACAGTTAATTTTTCTTGATTGCCCACAAGATTTCACCAATTCATTGAAGTGGCAAATACTGTAAGAAACTATCAACAATAGTTATAAATAGAGTTGGTTTTTATGTGGGGGCGACTTTAGCCACGAAAAGGCAACGTCAATATACAAATCGTGGTTAAAAGACACTCCCACATTTTATTTCCACATATCCCTTTCTGACGGTTCCCAGATCACACTCTGTCTGGTATGTTACTTCCCAGGTCAATAGATTCGTTCTATTACTTTTTTTGTTGTAAAGTGACTGAAACATATACGTAATCAGGTAACTTTTTAATCCAGGACTGCATCCTTGTGGAAGCGTCGAAAAGTTATCCTTGAATTTTCAGAGCACGAAATATGTTATACCAGCTCCAATACTTGCATATTTTCCGCTCCATGTGGAGTTTGTTGCAAGAGCCAAAAACGTGGCTCGATCGCTGATTCAACACCGCTAGCGAAAATTCAAAGGAAATATCACTTGTCGTGGCGCATGAAAAAGAGCAGCAGGGGCGAGAAGCAGTTAAAAAAACCTTTGCTTTTTTTAAAAATATT
>JALXCS010000323.1:11644-12076 GCA_026990815.1 Methylomonas sp.
ATCATGTGCTTTCCCCCCTAAAATTCTTAGGTCTTACCATTTTATCAAGGTAATATCAAGGCACCCTCTCACTAATTTTTATATTTCTTTTTGTTAGCATTTCATTCGGCTTTTCTTTACTGATTCAAGCTCTTGATTCGACAGGAAATGCCGTTTTCACAATGGGACGGCCTGTTTTAGTTTTATATGGACTTTTATTGAGTACAGCAAAACAAAAAACGGTTGTTAATATCAACAATAACGAAGGAGTATTAATTATGAATAGAAAACACACTTTTTCTATTAATCCGGTGTGTACCGTATCTTCCCGTTTGGTTATCGGGGGATGCTATTAATCGGGTCATTTCCAGCAGTGCAGGCTGCGGACTTTAATTGCTCACTTACCAATAATGGTAATTGGACTGACAATAGTAACTGGTCAAATTGTGGAGG
>JALXCS010000324.1 GCA_026990815.1 Methylomonas sp.
CGTGCCAAGTGTGGTTTGTGGAGTAACAGAGCAGTTGGCTGTGTGGTTTTTCCAAGGCGTTGCCAGTTTTTCAATGCCTGCTTTGCCAGAGCCTGTTCTTCAGCCAGTGCCAGTTGCGCCTCGGCCAATTGTGATTTGGCAACAGTAACAGCAATCCCATAATTGCTGTTATCAATGCTTAATAGTTCATCACCTTTTTCAAAAAAAGAGCCTTCCTGAAAATGCTCGGAAGTGTGAATAATTTTGCCCGATACTTCAGGTATCAAGGTGCTTTCGGTTCTTGGTTTTACGGTTCCCTGAGTTTTTAAAATAATCTGGAAATTCCGTTTTTTTAATAAAATGACTTCAACTGTGGTTGGTTTAATATTGCGATTTCCCTGAGCAGGTTTTTCTGATGATTGCATTATGAGTAAGCTGACTCCACTAGCAGCAAGCAAAATCAAAATAGGGAAGAAAAATTTCATCCATTTCATGATTTAGCTCCCGGGAATTAATTGGACAGGTAATTTGTTGTTAGCGGACTGTTCTGAAGTGTGTTTTAACTCTTGTTCAGAAAAAGCTCCCCCCAGGGCAAGAAACAAATTGACCCGATTTATTAGACGCTGATTGGAAATCTGCAATAAAGCGCTTTGAGCATCATAGGATCGGCGTTGTGCCTCCAGTAGCGTGGTCATGTCAACGATACCAGCGTTATATTCTTCGAACGCCAGGTTTTCAGCTTCCACAGATTCTGTTACTGCGAGCGACAAAGCCTGTTCTTGTTTTTCCAGTAATTGTTCTGCTTTGACTGCTGTTTCCACTTCAAAAAAAGCTTGTAACACGATTTGAGCATAATTCGCCAAAGCCTCTTCATTGATTGCATCGGCCTGGAACTTGTCTGCAATTAAGCGACCACCCTGAAAAATAGGCTGGGTCATGTTACCTATTATATTCCAGACCAGGGCGTCATAATTTAAAACATCACGAATGTCAGATGTATTGGTTCCGGCATTGGCGGAAAGACTGAACGTTGGCAACAAATTCTTGATGGCTTCACTAACTCTTTGGTCGCTTGCTGCCAACCTGTGTTCGGCAGCCAGTATATCGGGTCGACGCCTGAGCAGAGCAACAGGAAATCCCAGTTTTATCGGATGTTTAAGTGCGGGGAGTTGGTCGGCGCCAAGAATTTCTGCTCGTGGATATCGTCCCAGTAAAATTTCCAGTGCTCTGCTGATATTATCCAGTTGAATCTTTTGTGCCTGTAGCTGATTTCCTGCGCTGGCCACATTGGCTCTTGCCAAACGCACATCGAGGGCGCTATTAATGCCAATGGCATAGCCATCTTCGACAATTTGTCTTGCAGTTTCAAACGCAGTAACTTTTTTTTGCAACAGATGGGATTGCTGACGTGCTTCAATCAAATTAAACCAGGATTTAGCGACATTTGCGGCCAGAGAAAAGCGTGCGGCACGGTAGTCCGCTTCAGATGCTCTGAAATCCAGTTCAGCAGCGTTGCGCCGGTTTTGCAGTTTTCCCCAGACATCCAGTTCCCAATTCAGGCTAAAATCAATGCCAAAGCTGTTTGAAATTGGACTAGAAATACGAAAGCCACCAGTTGAGTTCCTTTGCGATCGCCTGGCATCGAAGCCGAAAGAAAACTGCGGGAACCTGTCTGCGCCATTTATTCTGACAAGCGCCCGGGAAGATTTAACTCGTGCGGCGGCCGCTTTTAGATCGAAATTGTAGAGTAAGGCTTCGGTAATCAAGTGCGTTAATTCGGGCATTGAAAAGCTATTGATCCAATCGTTGCTGACCATGCCATTGGGTTTTTCAACAGTTTGCCAATGTTCAGGAATAGCCATTTTTACCGGGTCAATTTGATGATCTGGAATGAGACCACAACTGCTGAGGAGTACGGAAAAAACAAACAAGCAGAAGTTGGTCTTGTTTTTTGAGGCGACAGAAAAGGAGTGCAGGCAGTGCGGTGATTTATCCAATTTAATTTTGATCAGCAAATAATCCATTTAGTCAGTGTGATGAGTGGTTATTATAACCGTTCAAACCCTGGCGCCAGAAAAAAATGCTTTTTAGACCGGGTTTGGGTTTCTTGTGATTTTGTACGAACCAAAGGGGCTGGATTCCCCTGGTTCGTGCAATATTCTAGAGATTATTTCCGGAAGTGTTAATTCCAGTTCTTGATCTGGTCAAAATAATAACGGGACTTGCTCAGGATTTTGTTTTCTTTGTTTTCAATATATGAAGCTAACAGAATTACTGCCAGCCCTAATGCAATCGAGCTTATCCACGGTGCGCTGGCATACAGGTTGGCAACATATTCCCAGTAAAACATAAATCCGCCTGTAACACATAAATTTCCGATGAGAAGTGGTGTTTTTTCATGATTTTTTATGCCCGCCAAAGTTAATAAAATACCTGCAGCAATGGTAATAATCGGAGCCAGGATTTGTTGATCAAGCAGGGCGCCAAAAGTTAGTATCAGAGTTAACCAGGAACTGATGCTACGATATTGACGTGCATGGTACTCAACCTGTGATGATAGGGCGAACAGAATAACAGCGACTGGTAAAAACAGCCCAAATTGTTTGTCATAAATCGTTTCAAACTGTGACAAAATGATAAACCAGCCAGAGATTGCGGCAAAAGTCCCTAACCATTGGTTGAGGTAAATAATATTGGCAGAACTGGTGTAACGTTTAATGTCATAAATGCAATGGACAACAATCATTGCCGAAACCACCAGCGCCAGTATCCAGGATGTTGGATGCAGCATGCTTCGGCCAGTGATGATCAGTAAAGGTAAGTAGATTAATGCTCTGGCAGCCAATCCTTCTTTTAAGCGCATGCTGCGGTCATTATGTAAATGTTGCTCAATGTGTCTTAAATAAATGAATAATCCGGCAATAATAAATGGCACTAAGGAGTCATCACGTATAGGCAGCATTAAGATCATATTTCCTATCGCCGAAGCTATTAATAAGGTTTTTAGATGTTTGCGAGCCAGTATGGAAAAACTGGCATAGCTGACCAGAAACAACAGCAGACCGGTAATGGCTAAATCCAGTGCAATGACTGTAGGGCTGACATCCATAAACTGCAGCCAGCTATATTCTGGTTGCAAGGCTTGCTTACCATGCCAGTGGCCATAGATCATGGCGCTGACCTGGGTTACTTGAACGGGAAGAAACGCAGCCCCCAGGCCGAAAAATATTCTGGCGCCTTTGGTTTCATGGAATAAATAGGCGCAAATCAGTCCACCGCCGCAGAGTAATAATGTCAGACCCAGGCCTACCCAATATCGGTAAGCAGGAAGTATTTCATCATATCCTTGCAACATAAAACTGATGGCTGACAGTGTAATTAATGCTGATCCGATCCATCGGAGGTAGGTGGTGATTTTTTGGGTCAGACATTTGCTATTGTCTCCCTGAATGTCGATTGAGGATTGGTTGTTATCTGAATTTGCAAATGTCGACAGGTCAAATTCTTTTGTTTTATGGGTGTACATAATTGGCTCCAGCTATTAGTAATCGGAAGGTTTGTTGTTGGATTGGTTGTTTTGCTTTTCTAGCTCATCGAGCATGTTTTTTAATGCCTGTTCATCTTCTTCTTGTTCAAATTTATGAGCAAGAGGGTCGGGTTCAAAGTCTAAATCAAGATCGGCTGCTTCAAATTCAGAGCTCACAACGGATCCTTCCCATCGTTCAAATATATTGTTTACTTCCTGCATGGGATTACCCTCTTTGGTAGTGAGAGATTCTTGGATGTTGCTTCGGTTTTGTCTGGCAGCCAGAATTTCTTTTTTGTTTTTCAAAACCAGTAATTGCTCTGAAATACGGCTTAAATCGTCACGTATTGTTGATTCCTGTTTGCAGCTTTCCTGATATTGCTGTTCGAGCAAAGTGATTTGCTGTTGCGTTTGCCGCAAACGCTTTACGCATTGCAGCGCTTTTTGCTCATCTTCTTTTCTAGCTTTTAATGCTCGTTCAGACCATAACTGGGCTAGTTTCTGCTGTTGTTCCAGTTGTTTTTGATAGTGGGCTGACATTTTACTAACTCGATGTAAATGCAGTCGTGTTTTGCTGCCCATTGTTTGCAGGTCCTGAATAGCTGCTTCGGCTAATGCTTCATGATTTTCAAAGTCATTCGCGACCTGGTCGATCTGGCTTTTAATGCTGATAAAGATTCGTTTTAAACTGTTCATGTTAGTTATCCTCGTTTTGTTTATGAATTCAAATAAAATAAATGCAGAAGCTGTGCCAAGTTGTAAATCCATTAATTATCATATAGTTAATAATTTCATTCAGATTGGTATGGTTTGTTAATGTACAATTTATGTATATGCAATATACTTTTAATGAATATTACCAACTCAAATGGGCATGATAAAAAAATTGAATCCAAAGCAGCAGGATTTTTTTAACCAGATTTCAAACTTGGCTTTCGTGAATCCTTTTAGTAAAGAAAGAGAGCAGGCTGATTGTGGTTTGTTGAATATGAAGACGGGAAAATTAGGTCTGCTTCAGAGAACGGAGATTATTCAGAAGCTACTTCAAGAACAATTGCAACAACTAGAAAGGGGAGACGGTTTCCAAATTAGTCAATTTCAAGGAAAGGCCCATGAAATCATAAAATTAGCTTGGTTGTTTTATCAATATCACGAATATCAGGAGCGATTTAATAAGTTTATTAAAGAACAAAATAGTCTTGGAGACGAGCTGATTGAGCTGCCATTTGCTGATAGGTTAATCAAGCAATTTCAGGAAGCTGATTTTACAGAGCTGGAGACGAAAAAATTTATCGCCTTGTTTTATCAGTTAAGCCGCGGTTTTTATTTTATAAATTCGTCTATTTCGGGCGATTGTTCAACGATTATTGAATTACGCATGCATTTGTGGAATAACATTTTTACTTTTAATCCACAGTGGTATCTGAAATATTTATGCGGAAAAATGGAGGACTTCTCGACTTTATTACTGGGTGAGACAGGTACAGGAAAAAGTTTGGCTGCATTTGCCATAGGTTGTTCGGGTTTTATTCCATTTGATTTGGCTAAAAGACGTTTCCGAGAGAGTTTTACCCGTTCCTATCAGGCGATGAATCTATCTCAATATCCTTCGTCATTGTTGGAATCTGAACTTTTTGGCCATAAAAAAGGTGCTTTTACCGGGGCTATAGAGCTGCACGAGGGGTTATTTGCCAGATGTAGCGCACATGGCGCTGTATTTATTGATGAAATTGGGGATATTGATATGCCGATCCAGGTAAAATTACTCAATATTTTACAAGATCGGACATTTAGTCCGGTCGGCAGTCATGAAAAAATGAGGTTTTCCGGGCGTGTCATCAGTGCAACGAATCGAAATATTGAGCAATTGCGTAAGGATGGACTTTTCAGGGATGATCTTTATTACAGATTATGTTCGGATGTGATTGTGGTTCCCAGTTTACAAAAGCGATTACGAGAAAACTCGAAAGAACTGGGCAATTTGATTGCTGGTTTGCTTAAGCGCATTATTGATGCGCCTGATCCTCAACTAGTGTCACGTATAGAGAAACGTATATTGAGCACCGTGCCTGCGGATTATCACTGGCCAGGTAATGTCAGAGAGCTGGAACAATGTATCCGCCGCATTTGTTTGGTTGGTCATTATAAGGTTGCTGAACAGACTGATTTTACAGTACATAACGGCTTCGTTCTTGCTGAAAATTCTGGCGAAGACAGTGCGCAAAATCTACTGAAAAAATATTGTGATTTTTTATATCAGCGGCATGGTAGTTATGAAGCCGTTGCCAGAATTACACAACTTGATCGGCGTACTGTGAAAAAATATATCGTTAGTAAGTCACTTTAACAACTGGCGCAGAATTATTTATTATTCGCATTCGAGGCGCACAAACAGGCACAGCAAGCTATGAAACTGTTTGTGTAACGTGGAATCCTGATATGCAGGCAGGCCAAGCTGTTAAATTTATTTCGTGAAGGTTCCTTAAGCATTAATTACTGCGCGCCCTGTTCCATTCCTTTGAAAAATTTGCCAAGCGCTCGGCCTGCATCTTCAGGCGGCATTTTGCTGAGATCACCAAATTGACCGGCAAATTCTTCAGTTTGCTTGGCCATGCTTCTAACGACCATTTCATTGCTAATATTGGTCAGGGCAGCAATTATTCCTAAAACACAAAACACGATATAGGCCGTTTTGGGTTTGACATGATGAACTTCAATGCTGGCAATAATCATTAAAATAGTACCGAGTAGAGTGGATATTATTGAACCTATATAAGGGATAGGGCTTAAAACGGCGACGATGGGATAAACCACAGATGCATAGGCAATGCAACGATAGGAAACTTGGTAGGATTCATTTGACCCCATTAATTTCCAGATGACAAATAATATAGCTGCGCCTATGAAACTGCTGATGATGGATGCAATGACGGTAAACAAAATGGCACCTAAGCCGGCCACCATACCGCCATGCATGCCCAGTCCGAATATTGAAAACAATGACATTATCAGGCCAACGGCAATTGCCATTACAATGACAAATAACATGGGTTCTAGATAACCCCCGGATTTTGGCATTGTTTGATAAAACTCGACAGGAGTTTTTAATATTTTAAGCGCTGTTCGAACAATTCTATTGAAACTGGTGTTGCTTTCCATAAAGTACTCCTGAAAATGAATAAACGAGTAGTTTTTGTTGTTTTATACTTCGCGTGGTCACGGATGCGGTTTTCTATCGGTTGCTTTTGGCCGATAGCTTCGTTGCTGAAAATAGTTGCGTGGCCTGCTATGCGCCTATTTTAGCGTCTTGCTGTCGACAAAAATCGACTCGCCATAAAATCCGCATCCGTGACCACGCGAAGTATATTTTTGAAATCCGGACTAATTTATCTCTGAATTAATCAGAAGTTGCTATTTAATTAGATGTCACTTTGCTGTATGTTTAACATAAACCTGACTCTGGTTCAATAAAATCCTCACGCTTAAAAAGTACATCAAAACGTATTTTCTTTGGTTTTTGCTTTTTTCGTATTAGGGATCAAGGTAAAATCTATGGTGTTCCTCGGGACTTTCCGAGAAGTATAAAATGGCATATGAAGATGGAAAACATTAAACAAATGAAATCGCAAGGCGGTGGCTTAGGTCGATTAATCAATCGGGTTCAAACCGTGTTTGTCGGTATGCTCCGGATTTGGTCCATACCCATTGTGTTATTGCTCAGTCTGGCATCCGGGTTTACAACCTACTATGGTTTATCCCATTTTATTGTGCCTTGGATTGCATTGATTATTACTGTAGCAATTCAGTCTATTATTGTCATCTGCTCTCTTGAAATTGCCGGAATACACTGGAAGGCCAACCGCTTTCGTTATTTTACCATCATGATTTCTTTGTTGATCGCATTGGCTGCATCCATATCATTTTCCTATTTCAAGTTTTACGAGATATCGGAAAAGGACACTATCCATATCCAAAGGCTTAATCAAGTACAGCAGGATGTCAATCAATATTTGAATAAAATTACCGGTGTTAAAAACTCTATTCTTGAGCGACATCGAAAAGAATTGGAGCAAGCATCTAAAGATGTCACTCAAGCATTTTTTGGCACCCATCCTGAAATTGTGCCACGCTATAAAAATGTGGTTGGAGAAGGACCATTTTGGCGTCGATACAATCAAATTTATCAAGACAAGAAAAAAGAAAATCAGTTGCGGGCGCAGGACTTTTCTGAACTAGATAAAAAAATCCTTAATCTACAAAGTAATTTGACACAACTGGATGGGGCGCAGGATAAAGAGAGTGTTTATCAAAAGATTTTGACTCTTTTGCAGGAAGTGCAGGTTGATTTTAACCGTTTGATTTCAAGCGAAGGGGTGGAAGCTCCCAAAGCCCCCACTCTGATGTCTTACATGCAATTTACCCAGGGAGTCAAGCCATCTTTTTCAATGTGGAAGGGTTTTTCCATGTTTGCCTTCGTTTGTGCGGCCATGGTCGATTTTTTTACCGTTCTGTTGTCATACCGGTTGGAATTTACCGCTCCGGGGCCACTGACTGAACAGGAAGAGTCCCTGGTTTTCGAATGTCTCAGACAATTTACCGAATTCAGAATTAACGAAAATGACGAGCTGGAAATGGTGATTGAAAAGACTGAATTGGAAAGGGCCAGGCATTATTCTGACTGGTCAAGGATGTTTGCGGTCGGATTTTTATTAAGTCGGGGTTTTCTGAGAAAAATTGATGAAAGAACCGTCGAGTTTGCTCCAAACCTTTATCCATTAATTGCAGAGCACATGGGCGATAAATTACAGGAATTAAAGGCTAAGGCAGCGTCAAAAACCAAATCTGATACAGTAAAACTGGAGGTTGTTCATGGCAATGACTGAAGATTCCGTTGAAGCTTGGTTACAAACACCATTCCCTGGGTCGGATAGTTCGGATCGTCCTATTTGGGATCCGGGCTTTGACCCGGAGAGAAGAATCGTTGTTTCCAGATTAGGACCGCATTATAAAGTTTTTCTCAGACCGCCAAGGTTTGTTAAGCGGTTTTATCATACGGTTTATCCTTTATTAATTGAAAACTGGAATCTTGCTACACAAGCAAAGCTTTATGATGGTTTTTGCACAATGGATGTGGAGCTGGAAGTCCGTTTTCAGGCAACATTAAAATATGTCGAAAAAAATCTCGAGTTTTTATCCAAGATTAACGATCATATCAAGACAGTATATGAAGGTATTTTGATCGATATTCTGGATAAGGAGTTACTTGAACTGGCTGATGGGGAGTGGGTGGAAACTGGATTGAACCCAGTGGCCAGACAAATTGAAAATGCAATCAATGAAACCTTGATGCTGAAAAATATTCAATGTCGAGCATTATGCAGTTTGCAACCAAGCTTTGAAGAATTTCCTGAAGATGAGACTATTGATAGCCGTTTTGTCCAGGAATCTGTTTATCTGAATATTATTAAGAAAAATTTTGAATTCCGTGAGAAAAAGGCTCAGGAAGCCTTTCGGCAGGAGCAAAAACTGGAGCAGGAAAGACTGGAGCAGAAACGGAAATTGCTCGAACAATTGAATGAAGAGGATGAGATCGTCAGACAAAAACTGGCGATAGAGGCAGAAAATACTAAACGCCAGTTGGAAGAACAGCGTATGCATCTGGATGAGAAATTAACGCTTGAAGAAAAACTGTTGGCCGAAAAAGTCAAGCATGAAATTAAAATGAAGGACATAGAGCAGCAAGCAAAAGAAGAGGAGCAAAGACAGCTGCTTTTGCGTCAGCAACAAATTGAGCAAGAGCTATTAGAAGAGAAGTTGCAACACCAGGAGCAAATCAAGGACAGGGAAACCGAAATGGAAATTGAGCAATATGAAAAACAGCAGCGGAAATGGCTGGAAGCTAAAAGGCGTCTACAGGAGGAGAAATACCGGAATGAGGAATTATTAAGCCAGCGTGAGAGAGAAGCTGAGTTCAAAGCACAGGAACAGCACCAGTTGGAAAAGCAAAAGTTACTGGAGCAACTGCGTCAGGAGCAGCTGAAACATGAAGCGCGAATCAAGGAAATGGAACTGGAGGCTGAATTGGCTAGGCAAAAGAAACAGCACGAAACGACCCAAAAGACAGAAGATTTTCTGCGTAAGGAAATTGAGATGTTAGTCCTGGAAAAACAGCGGGCGGAGCTCAATGAAGAAATAAAAAGGGTACAGGCTATCGAAGAATAGCAATATTAAAGGGTAATGAATCATGAAATGGCGCAATCGCAGAAGAAGCAGTAATGTCGAAGATCGAAGAGGATCGAGAATTTCAAGAAGGGCAAAGGGTGGTGGCATTGGTTTGATCGCTTTGGCTTTGATTGGCATGTATTTTGGCGTTGATCCAAGAATAATCATGGGAATTGGTAGTCAACTTTCTAGTGGTGGAGAAACAGCAACGACTCAACGGGCAGATTATAAGCCATCACCCAAAGAACAGCAGCTCGGTGAATTTGTCTCCGTTGTATTAGCAGATTCAGAGGATACCTGGCATGCAATTTTTAAGCAAATGGGAAAACGTTATCAGGAGCCGAAACTGGTTTTGTTTACAGACAGGGTCCAGTCAGCTTGTGGTATGGCGGAAGCTGCAATGGGACCTTTTTATTGTCCAGGGGATGCAAAAGTTTACGTTGATTTAGGTTTCTACGAGGAATTGAAAAGGCGACACAATGCGCCAGGTGATTTTGCCCAGGCTTATGTAGTGGCCCATGAAGTGGGTCATCATGTGCAAAATCTGTTGGGGATTTCCAGCAAGGTACAAAATGCTCGTAGCCGGATGAGTCAAGCTCAGGGCAATGAGTTGTCAGTAAGGCTGGAGCTACAAGCGGATTGTTTTGCTGGATTGTGGGCGCAATACACCCATCGAACCAAACATGTATTGGAACAAGGGGATGTTGAAGAGGCCTTGAATGCAGCATCCGCAATTGGAGATGATCGTTTGCAAAAACAGGCAAGAGGTTATGCCTCCCCAGAATCATTTACGCATGGTACCTCCAGGCAGAGGGTGAAATGGTTTAAGCAGGGAATGCAAGCAAATAGTATTAATGATTGTGATACTTTCTCTGCCCGTTTATAGACTACTAATCTTGAGAAACAGCGATTTCTTCAAATTATTTTATGCAAATTTCCCCTGAAAGTATTGGTTATATGGCAGCAGTATTAACAACCTCATCATTTTTACCTCAAGCTATCATGACCATAAAAACCAAAGATACCGAATCCTTGTCTTTAGGAATGTATAGCGCCTTCACATCAGGTGTTTTGCTTTGGTTGATTTATGGGATTTATATTGAAGATAAAGCGATTGTTTGTGCAAATTCCATTACTTTGGTACTTTCTGCATCAATTTTATCAGTAAAGATTTTCAATACTATCTTTAAAAACGAATAAATGTATTCATTTGTTCCTAAGCCGCCTAAGGGACTAAAAAAGAGTACGTTTTTTAATGGTTATTTATTCGTCAATATCGTTAAATTGCTTGCGTATTTTTTCTTTATATTTTCGATAAGTAATGGCATCTCCATAATCAAGGAAATGTTGGTATCGGCTGTGTATTGTGCTGATTCGCCTGGCATGTTTAATTGGGCACCAAAATTGTTCTGTTCTTGCGGCAATCTCCTGAACGAAAGCGATTAATCCATTGAAATAGCTACAATAAGCGCAATTAATTTTTTCAATGATATTCAAATAATTCAGGTAATGACGATCGAAAACGATATAGTCGGAACGTTTGACTTTAGGAATGCCATAAATTGGAAAGCAAATAATGTGGTAAAAAGATACGAAAATATCTAATAGGATTGTTGGGAAAACCACAGACCAGATTACAGGTGCGCTCAGAATATGTTTAATTGGAGCTGTTTTAAAATAATCGATTAAACGCTCAAGATGCTGTTTATGTTGTTGGGCAACCGAATTTTCAAAGCAGACCTTTTTGTGTTGAATTTGATAGCCCGCAGTATCCTGCTGGCTTTGAATTTCATTAATAAGTTCTAACTCGAGGTTTTTTATTTTATTTAACAGATCATCAATAGTAGTTGCCATTTTTTTCCTGAGTTGACCGCCTTGTGCAAAATAAATATTCACTCTGAAAGGTTTTTTTAGACCGAATAGTTCTGTGAATAAAAAAAAGGGGTTGATATATGAGTCGGTTGTTTTTTTGACTAAACGCTTCCATCATATAGAAAATTTCGGTTATATATAAATATTTTCCTGATTACGTAGAACCATCAGCCAATTCTAAAGTCGAAAAGATGAGCATAACTCTTTGAGAAACCAGGAGGCTGACGATGAGTAAAAACAAAGTTCAATTTCAACAAGGCATGAGTTTATCAAATTTCATGGCATTATACGGAACAGAGGAGCAATGCCAAACCTTTGTGTTTCGATCACGTTGGCCTGAAAGTTTTCGTTGTCCTGAGTGCGGTCATGCCAAATATTGTGAAATCCGCAGTCGTCATGTGTTTCAGTGTTATCGCTGTCATCATCAAACATCACTACTGTCAGGCACCATCTATGAACAAACCAAACT
>JALXCS010000325.1 GCA_026990815.1 Methylomonas sp.
GTTAAGGGATGCGGTCATTGCGTCGAAATTTAGGGACTGAGATTAAATAAATGTCAGGTTTAGAAAGCAAAAAAATTTTGGTTTTTGAGTTAGAAAAAATTGTTGATAGCGGTTATTAAAATATAAGTTTCTGATTTTTTATGATATTAATTTATTTTTATTGTGTAACTTTAATGTTTTAGAGATAATGGAAAGCTTCGTAAAACTGTAGTAATAAACAAGAATTTAGAAGAATGATCGAACTGTTAATGCCAGGACTGGAATTGCTGGTTGTGGGGATGGGTATTGTATTCATTTTTTTAACGCTGCTGATATTTATACTTAATATCATGTCTTCAATTATTCAGCGTTATTTTCCAGAACCACAAGTTTTAGCAAAAAAGGCCCCGACAAATCAAATAGACCCTAATGTCCTTGCAGCCATTTCTGCTGCCGTGCATCGGCATAGGTCGGGACGTACGGAGTAAACAATTTTCGTGAATTTTTTATGATTCCTGTAAAATTGTTAATTTTTCTAAACATAGAATTCAACATCAAGGCATTGGAGAGATTGAATGGTTGAAAAGCCAGGTAACAAAACGCCTAAAGTTAAACCCTTAGGTATCACGGAAGTTGTTTTGCGTGATGCGCATCAGTCGATTTTGGCTACCCGATTACGCATTGAAGATATGCTCCCTATTTGTGAAAAACTGGATCAGGTGGGTTATTGGTCCATTGAATCCTGGGGTGGGGCTACATTTGACGCTTGTATTCGTTATTTGGGCGAAGATCCTTGGGAGCGTTTGCGTTTATTGAAAGCTGCAATGCCAGAAACGCCCCAGCAAATGCTGTTTCGGGGGCAAAATATTCTAGGCTACCGGCATTATGCAGACGATGTTGTTGCTAAATTTGTCGAGCGTTGTGTTGCAAATGGCATTGATGTGTTTCGCATTTTTGATGCCATGAATGACATGCGAAATCTTGAAAGTGCGATTAAATCAGTACTTAGCACTGATGCCCATGCTCAGGGGACTATTTCATATACTACCAGTCCGGTTCATACACTTAAATATTTCGTTGAATTAGGCAAACAGATTGAAGACTTGGGTGCGCACTCTATTTGTATCAAAGATATGGCGGGTTTATTAACGCCTTATGATGCTTATGACTTGGTTAGTAATCTCAAGAAAAGCGTTGATATTCCGGTCCACCTGCATTGTCATGCGACAACAGGGTTAAGTGTTGGAACGCTTATCAAAGCCGCAGAGGCGGGCGTTGATAATGTCGATACTGCCATTTCGTCATTGAGCATGACTTATGGACACAGCCCTACTGAAACGATTGTTTCCAGTTTTGCGGGGCAAGATCGTGACACGGGTTTGAATTTGCTTGCAATGGAAGATATTGCCACTTATTTTCGGGACATAAGAAAGAAATATGCCCAATTTGAAGGTAGTCTTAAAGGCGTTGATAGCCGAATTCTGATCAGCCAGGTGCCTGGTGGTATGTTAACTAATATGGAAAGCCAGCTGAAAGAACAAGGCGGTACTGATCGGTTTGATGAGGTGTTAAAGGAAATTCCACGAGTCCGAGAGGATCTAGGGTTTATTCCATTGGTAACTCCAACATCTCAAATTGTCGGAACCCAGGCTGTCATCAATGTACTGAGTGGCGAGCGATATAAAACTATTACCAAAGAAACAGCGGGTGTATTAAAAGGGGAATATGGCGCAACGCCTGCTCCTGTCAATAAAGAACTGCAAAAAAGAGTATTAGATGGAGGTGAACCAATTACTTGCAGGCCTGCTGACCTTATTGAACCTGAAATGGACAAATTAGTTGCCGAAGTTCAAGCAAAAGCAGAAGCAGAAGCTGTAAAGCTTGCAAAGAATGTCGAAGAAGATGCTTTGATTTTTGGCTTGTTTGCACAGACAGGTTGGAAATTTATAGTTAACCGCGGCAATTCCAAAGCTTTTGAACCGGTTCCGGATCCTGAGGCAAATATTCCTGTCAAATCACTTGGCTCAGATGACAGGACAGAAACCTATGTTGTCAATGTCGATGGTAAGAACTTTACTGTTGCCGTAGGACCTGCAGGTGCAGGGCTTTCAATTCAGCCCATTAGCAGCAATGAAATATCTTCTGCAAACACTAATACAACAGCACCAGTGACAAGTAGTGGAATAACCGTTGATTCACCTATGGCCGGCCATATCATAAAAATCAATGTTGAAGTTGGTGATCAAATTGCAGAAGGGGATGTGGTTTTGATTATGGAAGCAATGAAAATGGAAACTGAGGTACGCAGTAAAACGGCTGGTACGGTAAGCGCTATTTCCGTTAAGGAAGGGGATAATGTTGCTGTAGGAGATCCTCTGGTAGTTTTATAATTTCAGTTTTGCTGAAAAAATATCCCGCTGTATCAACTTACATATTAGATATTATTAATGGATAAACTCGTATTACTTTGGCAAAGCACAGGGCTTTATAACTTCGCTCTCGGTGAAGTATTTATGATGCTGGTCGGCTTTCTACTGTTATTTTTGGCTATCAAAAGAGGTTTTGAACCATTATTATTGTTACCAATTGGTTTTGGTGCGATTCTTAGTAACATTCCTGTGGCTGGTATTGCAGATGATGGAGGCATTCTGCATTATCTTTACTTTGGTATAAAATCCGGCATTTTCCCCTTGCTCATTTTTATGGGTGTAGGGGCAATGACAGATTTTGGGCCGATGTTGGCAAATCCCAAAACTTTGCTATTGGGCGCTGCTGCACAATTTGGTATTTTTGCATCGTTACTGGGGGCTTTAGCATTAAATATAATTCCAGGATTGAGTTTTACTTTAAAAGATGCTGCCGCAATTGCCATTATTGGTGGTGCGGATGGACCAACTGCCATCTATGTCGCTTCAAAATTGGCACCTGATTTATTGGGAGCTATTGCTGTTGCCGCATATTCCTACATGGCGCTGGTTCCTTTGATTCAGCCGCCCATTATGCGCTGGTTGACAACAGAGGAAGAGCGCAAGATTGAAATGCAACAACTACGCCAAGTCAGTCAAACAGAAAAAATCGTTTTTCCCTTACTGTTATTGACTCTTTGCGCCTTATTGTTGCCTTCAGCAGCGCCGTTAGTTGGTATGTTTGCTCTTGGAAACCTGATGAATGCTTGCGGGGTCGTCGAACGTCTAAGTAAAACATCTCAAAATGAATTAATTAATATTGTGACCATTTTTTTGGGATTATCTGTTGGCTCAAAACTGAGTGCCAGCGCTTTTTTGCAGGTTGAAACATTGGGGATCCTCGCATTAGGGGCAATTGCATTTTGCATCGGCACAGCTGCTGGCGTATTAATGGCTAAAGTAATGAACAAATTCAGTAAATCACCCATTAACCCTTTAATTGGTGCCGCAGGTGTTTCTGCAGTACCAATGGCTGCGCGTGTAGCCAACAAAGTGGGGTTGGAGAATAACCCCCACAATTTTTTGCTCATGCACGCCATGGGACCAAATGTAGCCGGAGTAATTGGCTCTGCCGTTGCCGCAGGAATTTTGCTAAGTTTAGTGGGGTAATCTGGAAAATTATATTTGCAAAATCAGTTATAGCGAGTATAATAGTCAGACTTTTCGGGTCGTTAGCTCAGCCGGTAGAGCACCGCACTTTTAATGCGATGGTCGAGCGTTCGAATCGCTCACGACCCACCATATTT
>JALXCS010000326.1 GCA_026990815.1 Methylomonas sp.
TTTCCCGTTAGAAATTTTCGGCAATCACTGCCGTTATGAAAAATATTTTTTTTGCTCATTATATCTAATAATTTTTTATCAAAAATTACTTAATAATCCATAGCCAGCAAGAATTTATGCTTACTAAATTTCTGACAATGAACAGCAACTTATTAATTTTAAATTAATTTAATTATTTACTGCCTTCTAAAATAGTTTCGTGATTTGGCTTGACACATGAACTCTTTATACACATAATGTTGCCATAAAGTTACAAAAAGTACCTTACCTACAACAATAATCGACTACACTATAAACATTAAATTTTACTTAAGAATAAATTTTATGTACTCTAACACTCAAGCTAAGGATTCCCCGCTTTTTATCAGAGCTACCAAAATCCAACAGCTTACAATCATAATAGTAGAATTTTCTTAATCTTATATAAAACTAGGACTTAACCGAGGAAGAAGCATGAAAAAAACATTATTATCACTCTCTATTCCACTGATCTTACTCAGCAGTAATACTCAAGCATCCGTTGCGACTGATTTACTCACCGGACTCCTTAATAGCGATGAAGCCATTAGCTTTAATGCCATTAACCACACTATCATTACTGACAACGCAAATTTGCCCGGGCAAGGAGCGCCATCTCCAGGAGATACTTTTACTGCCACCGGCTATGCGGTAATCGGTGCAAACATTGATGGCGCCGAACTTACAGCCAGCTACAGCATTTCGGGAACCTTCACCAACTACAACCCCAATACCGGGCAACTTTTCTTTAATCACGGCTTGCCGGGCGTATCAAACCAGATGAATGTGTTCCTGGATGTCGCGCAAAATGCTGACGAAAACAATGCCAGCTCATTTACAGACGGTCTTAAAATTGCCTCATTTGACGCGGTTTCTGACAAGCCTGGAGAGAATGCCGGGTACTTCTCTGCAATGGGTGGCGCAGATAAAGTAGCCTTTAAACTGATCGACAGCGAAAGAGAACAATTGGGAATAGAAGATCAAGACATTCTGTTTGAAATTGAATCACAAATATTTTTAGCTGATATCGTTGATGGGGATATGGTATTCCCGTTATTTTTTAACGCTTTTAATTGTGGCAGCACCGCATTTAACTCATGCAGCCGGGAAATTGGAACAGGCAAACTGTCTTTAGGTTTGGCAGAATTACCCGTAGAAATTCCAACTTCTGATGTACCTCTACCGCCAGCCCTGGGATTATTTCTTAGCGGACTAGGTTTATTGGGATGGTTCAGTAATAAGCGCAGGTCTGCGTAAACCAACCCTGATTTTGACGAGATACTTTTCGCATTAAGGCATAAATTTAGCGCGAAAAGTATCTTGAAAAAACCGAAAACTCCTTACCTACCCTCTGATTTCCTCCCAAGAGCCTGCTCTGCAGCAATAACCGTATTAGCAACCAGCATAGTTATTGTCATTGGCCCCACACCGCCTGGAACTGGAGTGATATAGCCAGCCACCTGTTTTACTCTTTCAAAATCAACATCACCAACCAAACGCCCATCACCCAGCCTGTTAATACCGACATCAATTACAGTAGCGTCTGGTTTAACCATATCAGCAGTAATTAAATTTGGCTTGCCTGTGGCAACCACCAAAATATCCGCCAGCGAAGTAAACTGTTTTAAATCTTTGGTTTTAGAAGTACATACCGTCACTGTTGCACTTTTTTGTAGCAACATTAACGCCATCGGCTTGCCAACAATATTACTTCGTCCGACAATTACGGCATTTTCCCCTTCGATCGGAATATTGCAATATTCCAACAAGCATTGTACCCCGTAAGGCGTACAGGGAGGAAAAACGGTATTACCTGCAACCAACCCCCCCAGGTTATAAAGATGAAAACCATCCACGTCTTTTTCCACAGCTATGGTTTCCAAAACCCTGTTTACATCAATATGCCCTGGTAACGGTAATTGCACCAAAATACCATGAATGGCTTCATCCTGATTCAGCCTCTCAATAGCCTCAAGCAACATCGCTTCGCTTATATCTTCGGGCAGATCGTGCAATTCAGAATGCATACCCACCTCATGACAAGCCTTAATTTTATTGCGCACATAGACCCGCGATGCAGGATTGTCACCAACAATAATGACCGCCAGTCCCGGCAAAACTCCTGATCCCTTTAATTTATCTACGCGTTGTTTCCATTGTTGACGAACTTTAACGGCAATTTCTTTGCCATCAATTATTTTTGCAGTCATATACATTTCCTATCATTTGATTTCTTGGCCAAGAGCTGACCGATTGTTTATAGTATATCCAAACTTTATAAGGTTTATTTAGATATGGGCAAACTTAGGCAAATAGCACGTTTAGGCGCACCAACTCTACGATCAAAAGCTGATGAAATACGCTTTGATTCTAGAATTGCCAGAGATATTATCAGCGATATGCAAGCAACCCTGGCCGAATCCAATGGCGTAGGTCTTGCAGCCCCGCAAATTTACGAACCTTACCGCATCATTATTTTGGCTTCGCGTCCTACACCTCGTTATCCAAATGCGCCACCCATGGAGCCAACCGTGATGATAAACCCTAGTTATCACATTTCATCAGAGCAACAGCACAAAGACTGGGAAGGTTGCCTGAGCATCCCCGGCATCAGAGCGTTAGTCCCAAGATATACCATGATTGAAATCAGCTATACCGACCAACAGGGAAAACAAACCAGCCAAAAACTTAAAAACTTCATCGCCAGAGTATTTCAACATGAATATGATCATCTTGATGGTTGTGTTTATCTGGACCGTGTTGAAAGTAACCTGGAGATCATTTCCGAACAAGAATTTAACAAGCAAATCATTGGTTAATGTAATGCTCCATTTTCAGGATTAAATACAAATCAGCTGCCCCTATTGCGGAGAAACCATAACAGTTTTCATTGATACCAGCGCAGGTACTCAGGAATATCATGAGAATTGCTGGGTTTGCTGTGCCCCGATATTTTTCTCGATAGCAATTGATCACGAAGGTAACCTGATACATGTTGAAGCCAACAGGGATGATCAATAGCAAGGATAATGCGTCCCCGAGAGGATTCGAACCTCTAATCTACCCCTTAGGAGGGGGTGGCATTATCCTGTTATGCTACGGGGACGTAAACGAAATTATATCAAAAAACCGGGTTCCACCATAAAATGCTAAATCAGGATATTACCAAAACCCTGGCAAATTTTCTTTTCCCAAGTTGATAAACATGCTCGGTATTCACGGGTATTTGCAATTTTGTATCTGAGATTTTTTCACCATCAATTTTCAAGGCTCCTTGCTTGATCATTCTGATAGCTTCCGAGGTACTGACAGTAAGACCGGCATCTTTTAACAAATTTGCAATCGCATAGTGATCATTTTCGGTTGCCAATTCAACTGCTTGAATGTCTTCTGGAATTGCTCCCTGCTTAAAACGTGCTTCAAAATCCTTAAGTGCATTTTCAGCCGCATTCTTGTCATGAAATCGCTCTATAATTTCCTGCGCCAGCTTAACTTTATAATCCCTTGGATTAGCGCCTTGTTGGCACTGCTGCTGCCATTGATTGATTTCAGCAATTGCCCGAAAACTCAGCAATTCAAAATATCGCCACATTAATTCATCAGAAATAGACATGATTTTGCCAAACATATCATTTGGCGAATCAGCCACACCTATATAGTTATTCAATGACTTGGACATTTTTTGTACGCCATCCAGCCCTTCAAGAATAGGCATGGTCAGAACCACTTGCGGTTTTTGTCCATAAACTTCCTGCAATTGCCGACCCACTAACAAATTAAACTTCTGGTCAGTTCCGCCTAATTCCATATCCGCCTTCATTACCACCGAATCATAGCCCTGTATCAAAGGATACAAAAATTCATGAATAGCAATCGGCTGGCCACTTTTATAGCGCTTGCTGAAATCATCTCTTTCCAGCATTCTCGCAACAGTATGTTTTGCAGCCAGTTGTATTAACTCAGCTGGAGACAACTTACTCATCCATGTTGAATTAAACATCACCTGTGTTTTTTCCGGATCCAGAATTTTAAAAACCTGCTCCTGATAAGTTTTGGCATTCTCCATCACCTGTTCCTGCATTAAAGACTTTCTGGTGACGTTTTTTCCCGTTGGATCCCCAATCATGCCGGTAAAATCTCCAATCAGAAACATAATTTCATGCCCCAAGTCCTGAAATTGTTTTAACTTATTGATCAGCACCGTATGCCCAAGGTGCAAATCGGGTGCCGTCGGGTCAAATCCGGCTTTAATTCGCAGAGGTCTATTTTCCTCCAGTTTTTTTATTAATTCATCCTCGATTAATATTTCGTCAGTTCCTCGACGCAGGTGCTCCAGTGCTTCTTTTTGCAACATTGTTCTCCATACTCGGAATTTTTAAAAGTGTCATAACTGCCACAAAACAGCTTTATCTTGCATTAAAAATGTTAACAAAATCAAAATAAAAGCTAAGTTTATAGCAGCAAACAAGAGAAGACTACGCTATAATTTGCCTTATACCATTAAATTGTCTTAAAATTTAGTATGTTTTACCAGGGTTTTAGTTATTTTCATGGGGTTTGGAAGAAAAGAAAATATTTAATTTTCGTTGTTGGAAACATTAAATATAAATCCCAAATTTTTGAAATTGACCGTTCACATTAATTAATAATAATCGCTTTACGACCAAATCAACAATGAAAAATTATAATCTTATTATTTTCGGGATAAGTGCAGCCATCGTAGCTAGCGTTAGTTATGCATTAATGCCCTCTGAAAGCGACAAAGAAAGAATAATAGAAGCTCTTAAAACAACCGATCCTGCAGTATCACCCACAACAAAAGTTCTAGAAACAAGCAATATTGCGTCGGCGGTTCCTGAAAATAATTTACGCACGGAACATTACCCGGTACAGGCAGGCGACTCCCTTTCGGGAATTTTTCGCAAACTAAAACTAAGCTTCACCGATTTATACCATATCACCCATGCGAAACCCTATGGTAGGGATTTTGCAAAAATTATTCCTGGCAAGACACTGGAAATAAAAACTGACAAAGACGGCGACCTTGAGCAGCTGACTTATCCTAGGAATATTTTAGAAACACTTGTTGCAACACGCAGTAAAGAAGGATTTGCCGTTGAACTTATCAGTAAAGACATCGATGCCCGTATCAGTTCTGCCCAAGGGGTAATTAATTCATCCTTGTATGTAGACGGCAAGAAAGCTGGACTTCCTGACAGATTAATTATGCAGCTCGCGGATATTTTTGCATGGGATGTTGATTTCGCATTGAACATACGCCCTGGAGATCAATTTACGGTACTTTACAAAACTCTTTACGTTAATGATAAAAAAGTCGTTACCGGCGATATTATTGCCGCTGAATTTGTTAATCGTGGCAAAACTTACACAGCTGTTCTGTTTGAAGACAATGATGGCAAAGTAAATTATTACACCCCTGACGGCAGGAGCATGCGCAAAGCATTTTTGCGGACACCAGTTGATTTTGCTCGAATCAGTTCTCGATTTAACCTCAGGCGTAAACATCCGGTACTCAATAAAATCCGCGCCCATAAAGGTGTTGATTATGCCGCCAAAAAAGGCACTCCGGTAAAAACTACTGGCAATGGTGTGGTCACCTTCCGAGGCCATAAAGGAGGATATGGAAGAGTAGTTATTATTCAGCACGGTCAACATTACAGCACTTTGTACGCTCACCTATCAAAATACAAGCGAGGATTGAGAAAGGGTGACCGGGTCAAACAAGGAGATGTTATTGGCTTTGTTGGAATGTCAGGACTTGCGACTGGCCCGCACTTACATTATGAATTTCGCATTGATGGTGTACACCGCAATCCATTGACGGTAAAACTACCCCATCAGAAACCAATCAGTAAATATCTGATGGCTGAATTCAAACGCCAAACCGTCCCCTTATTGGCACAACTTGAACAGACCAAGAAAACTTTATTGGCAAAAAACGGAAATTAGCAATATTTTGGCATAATCAGCAAACTAGAACTCAACAGTTGTTAAAGCCCGGAATCAACAATAAGTCATTTTTTAAAATAACTCTTTGTACATGACAAAAACTCACCCTCTTGGAAGCAAAAGAGGTAAGAGATTGAAAAAACAAGACCTTCTATCGCAGAGATAGAATCCTATTTCAAGGTTTTAAACTACGCCATTTGCGAAAAGATGCGCGTTAAAAATGGGTATTTTTAGGCGTGGAAGGTACATATAAACGCATAGTAACAAATTGACCGAATTCTTTATAGGACTTATGTCCGGCACCAGTATGGATGGCATTGATGCCAGCCTGGTTGACTTCAGTGAAAAAAAACCTAACTTGGTCACCTCTTATTATGAGCCGTTTCCAGAATCTATAGTTTCGAAGATTCGCAAACTCTCAAACCCTGCCAATTTAATTTCTTTAGAGCAACTTGGTCAACTGGATAACCAACTGGGTCATTTATACGCTCAAGCCGTTTCATCCTTATTAAAAAAGACTTCTTTCACTACCCAGGATATCCTGGCTATAGGCTGTCATGGCCAAACAATACACCATGCGCCAGCCTTAAACCATCCTTTTTCCCTACAAATTGGCGACCCTAATCTTATTGCAGAAAAAACTGGCATTACAACAATAACTGATTTTAGACGCAGGGATATTGCCCTCGGAGGCCAAGGCGCTCCATTAGTTCCAGCCTTCCATAAAGAGTTTTTTTCTGAACCATCGGAAAACCGCATAATTTTGAATATCGGCGGCATTGCCAATATCACACTACTGCCCAAAACCCAAAATGAAAAAGTTAGTGGCTTTGATACCGGCCCGGGAAATACTTTAATGGACTATTGGATACAAACCTGTCTCAACAATCCTTTTGATGAAGATGGAAACTGGGCTGATTCTGGCATCTGCCAGGATGACCTGCTGGAAACAATGCTTAATGATCCTTATTTCCTGACCCCCCCACCAAAAAGTACCGGCAAAGAGTATTTTTCTTCTGAATGGCTAACTAACAAAATTGCTGGAAAACAATATTTACCTGAAGATATTCAGGCCACTCTATGTCACTTAACAGTACGATCAATAAGTGAAGCTATCCAAAAATCTCCAATAACGCCTGATCGCTTGTTAGTGTGTGGCGGAGGCATTCATAACCAATTACTTATAAAATTACTCAGCAATGAATTACCATGCCCAGTCAACTCAACGCAGTGTTTTGGCCTCGACCCCGCTCAAGTTGAAGCTGTTGCATTTGCATGGTTAGCCAGACAAACCTTTAAGGGCTTGCCCGGCAACATAACTGATGTTACAGGTGCCAGCAGACCCGTAATTCTTGGAGGCATCTACCCTGGAAAGGATGATTCCTTTCTGAACAAATTGAAAAAAAATCTAGACTGAAAAAGAAGAGCCACATCCACATGTCGTAGAGGCATTTGGGTTTCGTATCACGAATTGGGCACCAGAAACATCTTCTTTATAATCAATTTCAGCACCTGTTAAATATTGAATGCTCATGGCATCAACCAATACTGTAACTCCTCCATTTTCGATGGTCGTATCATCTTCGTTAACTTCTTCATCAAATGTAAAACCATATTGAAAGCCTGAACAACCACCCCCAGAGATATACACCCTGAGCTTCAAATTTTCATTGCCTTCTTCGGCAATCAATTCGCCAACTTTTTTTGCCGCGCTATCTGTAAAAATAATGGGTTCGCTCATAATATTAAAATAATGTAAATCACAACTTCTTGATTATGACAAAACCAAGTATTTTAATCAAGATTAAGGATATAAAGGCACGATTTCCAATGCTGTTTTTTCATCTAGGCTAAACATCAAATTCATATTTTGTACTGCCTGGCCAGCCGCTCCTTTAACCAGATTGTCAATAACTGACAAAACCACGACCGTATTGCTATCTTGCGGTTGATGAATGGCAATTTGGCAACGGTTGCTGCCTCGCACATTACGCGTATCAGGATGTGAGTCTTGCGGCAAAACATCAACAAATGATTCATCAGCATAACGGCGCTCAAAAACCGCTTGAAGCTCATCACATTCCCCTTTAATTTTCGAATACAAGCTTGCATGTATGCCACGAATCATTGGCGTCAAATGCGGCACAAAAGTCAAATGAACACCACGCCCTGTGGCCTGTTCCAACCCTTGCGAAATTTCAGGCAAATGCCTGTGTCCGACAACTGAATAGGCTCTAAAACTTTCCCCGGTTTCACTCATTAGAGTGCCAATTTGGGCTTTCCGGCCAGCACCACTAACCCCCGATTTAACATCAGCTATTAAACTTCCCAAATCGACCAGCCCTTTCTCAACAAGCGGCAAAAAACCTAACTGTACCGCGGTTGGATAACACCCCGGGCATGCAATTAAACTGGCTTCTTTAATTTTTTGTCGATTCACTTCAGGCAAGCCATAAACCGCATTGGCAATCAACTCTGGGCTCGCATGTTTTTGGCCATACCATTTCTCCCAAACTGCAACATCCTTGATTCTAAAATCTGCTGACAAATCAATAACCTTGACGCCTTTTTCCAACAACTCTCTGACCATTAACATCGCGGTACCATTTGGCGTAGCAAAAAATACCACATCACATGAGGCAAGCTGACCTATTTCCGGTTCAGAAAATTGCAAATCTAACAATCCGATGAAATTGGGATAGACAGAATCAATCCTTTGCCCTGCATCTGAACGCGATGTAACAACACAAATCTCAACTTGAGGATGATTGACCAGAATCCGTAACAACTCAACTCCGGTATATCCAGTTCCTCCAACAATGGCTACTTTTATTTTCATTTAATTGCTTACCTTTTCTTCAGAATGCCCAAGCTTTGTCTAGTTTTCATTCTGTTCATTCAGCCGTTAGCTGACTAACAGTTTACGTTCCAATACCATTGTTTTGATTAATACATCACCCGATTTCTCCAAGCCTAAAAAATAGAGAGCAATAAAAATACTAAACTATAATTGATAATGATTCGCATTACTGATACTATACTCACATTTTTAACCTTTGTGGAGTAAATAAATGCCATTCACAAAACATACATTATTGTCTATTGCAGTTACGACAATTGTCGGTACCCGATCCCCTATTGCTCACGCTATAACAGCGGATCAATTAGCTAAACAGTTTGAAGCTTACAAAGCTCAACAAGCTAAAGAGCTTGCAGCTATTCGCACCGAAAATGCGCAATTAAAGGAAGAAAATGCCTCATTAAAAAAACAATTTGAAGAAACTCAACAACAGGTTTCAAACAATGCTCAAGCTGTTGATACCGTAGCAGAAAACCTTGAATCAGGAAGTGGCAAGTCAGGATGGTGGGAAAAAACTACGATTGGCGGTTATGGGGAACTGCACTACAACAATCATTTGACTGAAAGCGATCCTCGCCAACGCAAAAATGAAATTGATTTTCACCGGTTCGTATTATTTTTTGGACACCAATTTACCGACAAATTACGTTTTTTCTCGGAATTGGAAGTTGAACATGCTGTTGTTGCAGGTGATACCGATGGTGAGGTTGAATTAGAACAAGCATATCTAGAATATGATTTTGCTGACTGGGTATCTACAAAAGCCGGTTTATTTCTAATGCCCGTGGGCATCCTCAATGAAACGCATGAACCCAATACTTTTTATGGCGTAGAACGAAATCAGGTAGAAACTAAAATCATCCCAACCACCTGGCGGGAAGGAGGGGTTGTTGCCAGCGTTCATTTTGAAAATGGCATAAGTGCCGACCTAGCCTTGACCAGTGGTCTTAAGCTGGACGATGGTTTTTCAATACGAAGTGGCCGAGGCGGATTAAGCAAAGAAGATGCCTCTGATCCAATCATCGCCGCCCGAGTTAAATATACCGGCATTCCAGGGTTGGAACTGGCTTCGACCATTCTCCACCAAACTGATATGGAACAAAGCGAAACCGGCATACCCATTGGTGGCGGTACACTTTATGAGGCCCATGTTATTTACAGTCATAGCATAGGACCGGGTACATTTTCGGGCCGCGCTTTGCTTGCCTTATGGGATTTAGAAATTAACAACCCAGCCGCACATGATGCTGAAAATCAATACGGCTGGTATATTGAACCTAGTTACCGGATTCCAACTACAATGGGTGACATAGGAGTTTACGGGCGCTTTGAACAATTGGAATATTTTAAAAATTCACTCAAAAAATCCAATATCTGGTCCACTGGCGTCAACTGGTGGCTGCACAAAAATGTTGTTTTGAAAGGTACTTATTTTTACGAAGACAAACGTGATGGCTCTGCAAACGTCAGAGGATTTGACCTTGGCATAGGCTATCAGTTTTAATGCATTTACACTTACAGTAAATGCCCCTTATAAGCGGTTGTTTTTGAACGAATGATCCATATCTAAGGATATATTTATAATTGAAGTTAGATTAGACTAAAAATAATGCTAAAACCATTCCTGCTATTTCTTATTTTTATAGCTTCCTCTGCAGCTTTTAGTGAACAATATCAAAGTCAAGATGATTTCCTAAAGGAAGCTTTTTCTAGAGAACCCCCAAAACCAAAAATTCTGTGGATCAAAAAAAACCTGAAAAAACAGGTCGAAAAAATATTACAACACAGACCTGGTTTTTTAAGAACTCGATACTGGCAAAAAGATTTGCTCTCTGTCTGGATTCTCGAAGAAATCGGCAAAACCCAACCGATCACTGTAGGCGTTGTTATTGAAAATAACAAAATAAAAAAAATTAGAGTCCTGGCCTTTCGTGAAAGCCGGGGCTGGGAAGTAAAATATGATTTTTTTACTAATCAATTTACTAATGCTGGGCTAACTTCTGATTTAAAATTAAATCAATCAATAGACGGGGTTTCCGGCGCCACACTATCAGTCCATGCGCTTAATAAAATCGCTCGCCTTGCCCTATTTTTTAATCAGCAAATTCAAAAATGAAAAACACCAGAAAATCACTCTGGCGTTTGCTGTTTAAATTCCATCGTTACACGGGTCTTTGTGTCGCCATCATTATCATCATGCTCGCTATTACTGGCATCCTGTTAAATCATACTGAGAATTTAAAACTGGACAGCCACTACGTGAATTCCAGTGCTATCCTTGATTGGTATGGCATCAAACCCGGAGAAATGCAAAGCACATATAAAACCAATAAACAATGGGTAATTCAAATTGCTGAACAAATTTTTCTCGAACAACAACCAGTATTAAAAAAAAATCAACCTTTACTTGGTGCCGTGGCAACAGATTCTTTTTATTTGTTGGGGTTTCCAAACTCCCTGGTTTTGCTTTCCTATGAAGGCGACATTATTGAACAGATTCAAAAACCAATTTCAAAAATTGCAATTTCCGGCGACCAAGCCATATTTATTGAATCAGAAAAGCTAACCTTATTCTCTGATGACGGATTGCTGAGCTGGCAACAGACCCAACGAACTGATATAAACTGGTCAAAACCGGCAAAATTACCAGAACGAATAAAGCTGAAAGTCAGAAAATTATCCTTGAATAGAATAATTCCTTATGAACGACTGATACTGGACATCCACAGTGGCCGTTTTTTCGGCTCTTATGGCACTGTCATTATTGATATTGCAGGAATACTGTTTATCCTGTTGGCTTTTAGCGGTTGCTGGATCTGGCTAAGACATATACTTCGCCATCACAAACATCGCAAAATGCAATAAAAAAAGCTTTAGGTAACCACACCCAAAGCCTTATATTGTAATGTTTAATTAAACAACCTAAAACAAATAGCCAACACCTAAAATATACCGATAATCAGCTTGCTCGGCTCCCGCAGCAGGCTTGTTTTTATAGTCATAACAAATTGCGCCAATAAATCAAAACCTTCGTAGACTGGAATTCTGAAGCCTGTGTGGGTTATTAGACGACAATTACCCTGTCCGGTCGGCGACAATTATCTTGACCGGTTGAGTGAAATACCAGATAAACGAACTTTTTCCCAAAAAGGAGGTTCATTTGTCTGGTTTACACATCACTCAAAAACA
>JALXCS010000327.1:0-1142 GCA_026990815.1 Methylomonas sp.
TTTTAAAACCCCTCATGAAGTTTTTTTTGGAAATGCTCAGCGTAAGGTTGTATGAATACTAAAATTGCACTTCGGAGTTGAATTCGCGTTATTAAACACACTCTAAAACAAACTAATGAATAGGGAAGCTCTTTCAAAATTAACAGCGTCTCAAGAAATTGAGTCTTTGCTTGCTGAAACGGATATAAGTCACAAAAACCAGGATAATTGGTTGTTAAGCTATCTGGATGTATTCGTATTAATCATCATGCTTGTTATCACCCTTCTCGCAATAACTGACTTCAACACTACAACAGCACAAAAACAAACAAAAAAAACTATTGCTACCAAGCCAGCGAAAAAAAGCTCAAAAACATCTTTAGAAAAAATTGAATCTAAACATTCATCAATTAAATCCTTATTGCCTAAAACAATTAAATATAAAATTCAACCAAGCAAATTACCTGAAACAACAGCCACTGTTACATCGATTAAAACGGTTAGAACTAAAAAAAACACTATCCAGACGCCAGAAATAATCATTAGACAGCCCTCTTCTATCCTTGCTGCCAAGGAAAAAATAGTTTCCAAGCCAAACAAACTTTTATCCACAGAAACCCTTAGGCAAACCAATGTATGGAAACAACAATTAAAAAATAATCTTGATCATTTTAAGCTGAATCAATTTGTAAACATTAAGCTTAGAAAAGGATATGCGCAAATAGAGATACAAGACAATGTATTATTTGATTCAGCCCAAGCGCAATTAACAGAAGAAGGAAAGCTATTGTTGGGAAAACTGACTGTTTCGTTAAAGCAATCTGATGGTGTTATTTTTGTTGAAGGCCATACGGATAACCAACCAATCGCTACTACTAATTACCCTTCAAACTGGGAACTTGGTTCAGCACGAGCCACCAGCGTTCTACATTTTCTTATTACTCAAGGAATAAACAGCCAACGTTTAAGAGCCGTTAGCTATGCCGATACTATGCCCTTGGCAGACAACACAACTACTGAAGGCCGTAGAAAAAATAGACGCGTCAATCTACTGGTAAAACTACCAACAGATAAAGATATTGAATAAATCTCCAGAAAAATCCTAGTACAAGCTTGTTAGCGCTCGTAAAACATCAGAGCGACTAATCATACCTACTCATTCA
>JALXCS010000327.1:1152-12016 GCA_026990815.1 Methylomonas sp.
CCTTGAAGGTTTCCGCCAATTCAAGAATACTCGCGTTCACATTGACAGTCATGGTTTTTTTCGTCATAAAGTCCTCAACTTTTCCAGGCATAATCTGGTTATAGGTGCAATCCAAAACCACTTCTATTCCATCTTTTTCGGAAAACATACCTGCTAAAGTTCCATTTTCATTGACTACCGGTGCGCTGGTAATTTTATGATCTAGCATTAATTTTATGGCTTCAATAACATTGGTGTCTTTTTTTAATTTCACCAGGTTTTTAGCCATATACTCTTTAATAATAATTTTTGCCAACATAAAAGCCACCTCTTATTTGTTTTGGTTATTTATAGATGTGTTACATCATCTCAGCTTCCTGTCTTTTCTTTCTATCACATTTCTCTACACAAACGCAATTACCATTATTTGCCCCTCCGCAAGAGCCCTTAATCGCTTTGCGCCCAAAAATAACGCCGACAGCCATAATTCCAACCACGATTAACATTACGACAAATGTAACTAAAAATATGGTCATTAATTCACCTCTAATAAATTTTCAAATGCTGATGTGATTTGTTCTTTAAAATCATCATCTGTTTTAATTAAAAAATAGGCAGCAATTTTCTGCTGTTCCGCAAACTCAAAACCTTTCTTCGGCCCTAAAACCATCATAGCTGTGGCAAATGCATCCGCCTTCATTGTAGTGTCAGCAAAAATAGTGACTGAAGCGAGCTTATGAGTGATGGGTTTGCCAGTTCTCGGATCTATTGTGTGAGAAAAACGCACCCCATTGTCTTCAAAAAAATTGCGGTAATCTCCTGATGTCGCCATCGAAATATTCGTAACAGGTAACACTTTTTGAATCAATCTATTATTCACTACTGGCTTTTCAATACCAATTCGCCAAGGGTTACCATTAATATTTTTACCTTTTAATCTTAACTCGCCACCAATCTCAACCAAAAAATTCGAAAAACCATGTTTTTCCAATAATTCGGCCACTTTGTCAACAGCATATCCTTTTGCTAAGGCCGATAAATCTAAATACAAATCTGGAATGGTTTTCTTTATTCTCTGCAACTCCTTATCAATTATGAGTTTCTTATAACCAATTTGGTTCAACACCCGCTCTACTTTATTTTTTTCCGGAGATTTGAAAATTCTGGGGTCAGGACCAAAACCCCAAAGATTTACTAAAGGCCCCACTGTCACATCGAAAGCTCCTTGAGTAAGCTCACTGACATTATTTGCCTCAACAAGCACTCTGATCAAATCTTCCGATTCATGTTGCCAATCAATGGAACGAGAATGATTAAACCGGGAAACTTCAGACTCCTTCAAGTATGTTGACATACATTGATTGATGTCATCAAGCAATTCATCAATCTGTTTTTTTAGCTTTTTTTTGGGGATATGATCAGTATAAGAACTTAGCTTAATTGAAAAACTAGTCCCCATTGTTTTTCCATAATAAACAAATGGGTAATTGCTCTTGGCTGACTGTTCACAAGCCGCTAATAAAAAAACGAGCGGCAGAAAAAATACTGCAGCTCGTTTTTTTAAAAACAAAAAATAATTTATCAAAACCTTACATTTCCGTAGCTGATTAGCACACCTCGTCCGTGATATATATTTTCAGCCCACCAACTTTCTTAAAATATACCTTTCGCGTTTGAGAATGCCACGTTAAGAGCACGTCTGTTTTTTTGAAAGACTAGGCGTAAAAAAACAGTAATAGCAAGTTATTGGGATGTTTTGCAACGATGTCATTCGTAAACAATAGTGTGCTATAAATGAGGTATTCTTGAAGGTGAAAGGTATACTAGCCCCCAAAGTCATCAAGGAAGATATTTTCAGGTTCTACGCCATTATCTTCGAGCATTTTAATAACAGCTGAATTCATCATTGGCGGTCCACATAAGTAATACTCACAATCTTCTGGTGCCGGATGATCTCTTAAATAATTTTCATACAACACCTGATGGATGAATCCGGTATAACCTGTCCAGTTATCTTCAGGTAATGGGTCAGAAAGTGCAATATGCCATTCAAAGTTATCATTTTCTTTTGCCAGCATATCGAAGTCTTCAACATAAAACATTTCCCGCTTGCTTCTCGCACCGTACCAAAAAGTCATTTTACGTTTTGATTTTAATCTACGAAGCTGATCAAATATATGCGATCGCATGGGAGCCATACCTGCCCCACCACCTACAAAAACCATCTCATTATCTGTATCGCGTGCAAAAAACTCTCCATATGGACCTGAAACAATTGCCTTATCTCCAGGCTTCAAACTAAAGATATATGAAGACATTTTACCAGGGGGCACGTCATCAGGTGCACCTGGCGGAGGTGTTGCAATTCTGACATTCAACATAATGTCCTTTTCTTCCGGATAGGAAGCCATGGAATAAGCACGTAGCACTGGCTCATCAACTTTAGAAACATAGCGCCAGAGATTATATTTATCCCAGTCTTCACGATACTCTTCTTCAATATCGAAATCCTTATAACTTACGACATGCGGTTCGCATTCTATTTGAATGTACCCCCCCGCACGATAGTTGATTTCCTCACCTTCTGGCAGTTCTAAAACCAACTCTTTAATAAAGGTCGCCACGTTATGATTTGATTTTACAGTACATTCCCATTTTTTGACGCCAAAGACCTCTTCTTCAACCTCGATTTTCATATCATGCTTGACAGTTACCTGACACGAAAGTCTTTCACCTTCCGCTGCCTCGCGCTTGGTAATATGTGTCATTTCAGTAGGCAGAATTTCACCTCCTCCTTCTAACACCTTCACTTTGCATTGCGCACAAGTTCCGCCACCCCCACATGCTGATGGAACAAACAAACCATTATCAGCAAGCACAGTCAGGAGTTTCCCTCCTACTGGGGCATGAATTTTCTTTTCATCGTTGACTACAATTTCCACGTCACCAGAGGGGACCAATTTACTTTTTGCTCCGACAATAATAAAAACCAGAGCAATCACGATTACCGTGAAAATGATAATCCCTAACAAGATTTCCAGCATTATGATACCTTTTTATACTTAAAGTTGGATTCCAGAGAACGCCATGAAGCCGAGTGACATCAGGCCTGCTGATATAAAGGTTATTCCAAGTCCTTGGAGACCGCCAGGAATATCACTATATTTTAGTTTCTCCCTGACACCAGCCATTACCGTAATCGCCAATGCCCATCCAAAACCACTGCCAATACCGTATACAACACTTTCATTAAAATTATAATCCCTCTCGATCATGAACAGACTACCGCCAAGAATTGCACAGTTTACAGTGATCAGAGGCAAAAACACGCCCAGCGCATGATATAGAGTGGGAAAAAACTTATCCAAAATCATTTCCAGTATTTGAACCAACGCAGCAATAACACCAATACAGCTCAACAGTGACAAAAAGCTCAAATCGACGCCGGTTATACCCAACCACGCAAGTGCATCTTCTTTTAATAGGGTGTGATAGATTATGTTATTTGCTGGAACAGTGATCGTTTGCACGACCATAACCGCAACGCCCAATCCAATTGCTGTAGAAATTTTCTTTGAAACCGCCAGGAATGTACACATTCCCAGAAAAAAAGCTAGGGCAAGGTTTTCTACAAAAACCGCCTTTATAAATAAACTAACATAGGCTTCCATCAGTGTGCGCCCCCTTCGCCATGTGCAATTTCCAGAATTTTAAAATCGGGTTGCTCAACTTGCTCTGACTTCCATTGTCTAAACACCCAGATAATGATTCCGATAATAAAAAAAGCACTAGGCGGTAATAGCATCAAGCCGTTCGGTTCGTACCAGCCACCATCTTTGGCTAAAGGAAAAATATCAATCCCCAATAACTTACCTGAACCAAACAATTCTCTAAAAAAAGCAACAATAATAAGAATCAAACTGTAACCCAAGCCATTTCCCACTCCATCGATAAAACTTTCTAACGGCGGGTTTTTCATTGCAAAAGCTTCTGCACGACCCATGACAATACAGTTAGTAATAATCAAACCCACAAAAACAGACAATTGCTTACTGATCTCGTACGCAAATGCTTTTAAAATTTGATCAACAATAATAACCAACGAAGCAATAATCGTCATTTGAACAATAATCCGAATACTACTCGGAATATGATTTCTAATCATACTGATCGTGGCGCTAGAACAAGCTGTTACCGATGTCAAAGCGATAGCCATAATCAAGGATGTTGACATTTGCGAAGTTACCGCTAATGCAGAACAAATCCCCAAAACCTGAAGCGTAATGGGGTTGTTGTCAATTAGCGGACTAACTAGGACATTTTTGGTTTCTTCGTTTAATACAGCACTCATAATTTACCCCTTTAACTTTGTTTTCTTACTTTTTCCAGGTATTTCGCAAATCCATCGCGCCCCAACCAGAATCTAATCATATTGCTAACTCCTACACTGGTTAACGTTGCACCAGCAAGCCCATCAACCTGATATTCAGCCCCTGGTTTATTAGGGTCAACTGTTCCTTTAACAAGCACTAAGGCAGGTTCACCAGATTCGTCATAAGCCTTTTTGCCACGCCACAATGCACGCCAATTCGGATTGACGACTTCCCCACCCAAGCCTGGAGTTTCAGCCTGATCATAAAAGTTAATACTTTGTACTGTCTTGCCATCTGCCTCTAGAGCTAAAAACCCATACATTGTCGACCACAATCCGTAACCGTGAATAGGTAAAATGATAGATTTAATTTCATCTCCTTCTTTCACCAAATAGACCTTGGCAATTTTTGCTTTTCTCTTGATATGGGCAATATCACGATCCTTAGGAATCTCAACACTTAACTCCGGATCCTTTGCTGCCTTCCTTTGATCATAAGCATCAACATCCATGTTTTCAACATATTCACCGGTTTCTAGATCTACTAATTTGGCATCAACTTGCGAATCAAAAGCTTGATCGACATCGGTATCTTCATCCAATAGTCCTGCAACATCCAGGATGTTACGTTTCATATCATAGGCTTTATTGGCAATCTGTAGCGGCTTTAAGGCTACTGCTGAAAATGAAACCAAAATCGCGCACACAAAACAGATTGATAATGCAATTGCTATGGTTTTCTCAAGGCTGTCATTGTTTAAAGCAAGAACCTTATCACGATAAACCTTGAATTTTTCAACATAAGGATTCAATTTTTCTATAAATTCAGACTTTTTATTTTCGTTAGGCATGACGTTTAATCCTTCTTCTAATATTTGCCTGAACGACAAAATAATCAATGATAGGTGCAAACATGTTGGCAAACAGAATTGATAACATCATACCTTCAGGAAAAGCTGGATTGACAACACGTATCAAAATCACCATCATGCCAATCAATGCACCAAATACCCATCTGCCAGTATTTGTCATGGCTGCACTGACTGGGTCAGTTGCCATATAAACCATACCGAAAGCAAACCCACCTAAAGTCAAGTGCCAGTACCACGGTAAAGCAAACATTGGGTTGGTGTCGCTACCTATGACATTGAATATGATAGATGTAACAATCATACCAATTAATACACCGCCCATAATGCGGTAGGAAGCGATTCGGGTATACAACAAAAATGCCGCGCCAATTAATATTGCCAGTGTTGACGTTTCACCAATTGAACCTGGCATAAAACCGAAAAAGGTTTGAAACCAGCCGTATCCTTTATCATAAACTGCATCCAAACCACCAGCAGCCGCCAATCCTAATGGTGTCGCAGCCGTATAACCATCAACGCCTACCCAGACTGCATCACCTGACATGGACGCCGGATATGCAAAAAATAAAAATGCGCGTCCAGTTAAAGCCGGATTCAGGAAATTTTTACCTGTTCCTCCAAACACTTCCTTGCCGATCACAATACCGAACGAAATTCCCAGAGCGACCTGCCATAAAGGAATATCAGGTGGTAAAATTAATGAATATAACATCGAAGACACCAAAAAGCCTTCATTAACCTCATGACCTCGAACAGTGGCAAATAAAACTTCCCACACCCCACCAACGGCAAGCGTGACGATATAGATAGGAAGAAAAAACAAAGCACCATGAACAAAATTTGAGACCGGGTTCATTGAGTTATAACCAAAAAAATCCATGATCATACCGCGCCAGCTTGTTGCTGATTCCAAACCCATCACCTCCATCGCATGATTTGCTTGATACCCGGTGTTAAACATCGCCATCAAAATACAAAAAAAGGTGGCAATAACAACAAACGTCATAGTTCGCTTCAAGTCATTACCATCACGAACATGAGTTGCACCGCGAGTTACTTCCGCCGGGGTGTAGATAAAAGTATCCACCATCTCGTAAAGACCATAGTATCTTTCGAGCTTCCCGCCTTTGGTAAAATACGGCTCTATCTTGTCTAAGAAATCTCTGGCCGACATTATCCTTCCTTCTCAATTTTAGTTAAATTTGCACGTAACACCGGTGCAAAATCATGTTTGCCCGGATCAACAAAAGTAAACAAGGCAACATCTTCCTCGTTCAATTCCAGGCAGCCTAACTGCTGCGCTTGTTCAGTATCACCAACAACCAATGCTTTAAGCAGTGGGGTAGACAAAATATCCAATGGCATCACCTGTTCATAAACACCAATCGGAACAATAGCTCGATTACTACCATTTTTGTTGGTTGTTAAAGGAAACTTGCGATTAGGGTCTTTGTCAAAGTTTGAGGTGTATACATTCAACGCAGAATATTTATTTTTCCCCAAAACAATCCAGCCAAAGAATTCACGTTCTCTGCCCTCTTTTAGCGCTGAAACCTGATTACTGTAACAACCCAAAAAAGCTGACCATTCAGTTGCTTTATGTCCATGTAACACAGAACCAGAAATAACCCTGTTTTCGCATTCATCCAATTCACCGGCAACCAGGTCTTCAAGATTTGCACCGACCCGTGTTTTTACCAAACGTGGTTTTTTTACAGTCGGCCCGGCCAATGAAACAATTCTTTCTACATTTAGCTTACCTGTTGTGAACAACGCACCAATAGCGATAACTGCCTGGTAATCCAAATGCCACACAAATTTATTAGCATTGACCGGATCCAACTTATGAATATGTGTACTTGGAAGACCAGCCGGATGAGGGCCGGAAAATTCTGCTACGACTGCACCACTATTTCCTGCAGAAATATTTGCACCTGTCGCTTTACAAAGAAACACTTTTCCGTCAGTCAATTTCGAAATAACTGTTATCCCATTATGAAAATCTTTTTCCCGCTGTTTGATGATTATTTCAGGATCTGCTGCAAGAGGACTGGTATCAATTGCAGTAATAAAAATTGAATTTGGCTTACTGTCAATCGCGGGAATTTTACCATACGGGCGAGTTCGCAATGTTGTCCATAGCCCTGAGACCACAAGATTTTCCTTAACCTTATCGTCGCTCAGGTCAGATAACTTTGCCTCTGTATATTTCTTAAAAGTCTCCTCCTCTGAACCATTAAGATCTATTACAACGGATTGCAATACACGTTTGGGTCCCCTATTAATCGCTTTAACTGTACCAGCGCCAGGAGCAGTAAAAAGTACCCCCGGGTTTTTTTTATCTTCGAAAAGAGCTTGTCCCAACTTAACCTTGTCGCCTTCTTTGACCTTCATGGTTGGTTTCATACCAACATAATCCATTCCGAGAATTGCGACTGATTTAACAATATTGCCGCTGTCTATTTTCTGTTCGGGGTCTCCTGCAATAGGGATATCCAAACCTTCTTTTATATTAAATTGCATAATATATCAGCCTGTTCTCCAGACAAGTTTTTAGCAAAAACAACCCCTTGCTTTTGAATTCAAAAACAGGAGATTCACCAAGAATTAAAAAGCGATATTAGACCACATTAAGCTTGCTTTCTCAATGTTTAAGACAATCAAATCCAACTTACTAAATGAATTTTCGATCATCAATTAGCAAACAAGCAATTGACACCAAATAAAAACTTTTGTTTTTGAGTGTAGCAGGTAAAACAAATAAAAAAAGCGGGCAAACACGAAGTTGGCCCGCTATAATCCTAGAATTTCCTCAAGGAGGAGATTTATGGCAATCTTTGCAGGAGGTGACCTGACAAAGTAGGTTCAGTATACCAATTACACTCTTGCCACACATTGATCTATATCAATAAATAATGAATTACTTAAATAATTAAAATCGTCTTCCAAAAAAATGCAGCCTATGGCACTTTTCTCTAAACAATGGAATCAATATCATTCCAGCCAAAAAGCCCCCAACATGGGCACCAAAAGCAACCCCTCCAGCCTGACTAGTAAAACTCGAACTTAACAATTGCATTAAAAACCAAAGGATCAAAACAAACCCCGCTGGAATTCGTGCCGTATAAAAAAAGAATCCCATTGGCACCGCCACCAATACAGTTGCATGTGGATACAGTAACAAATACGCCCCAAGCACACCTGAGATTGCGCCACTTGCACCCACCATCGGAATAACGGAACTTGTATCCGACAGAACCTGAAAAAGAGCTGCGGCAATTCCGCACATCAGATAAAAAACGATAAATCGCCCATGGCCCATTGCATCTTCCACATTATTACCAAATATCCATAAATAAAGCATATTGCTCAACAAATGCATCCAGCTTCCATGCAAAAACATCGAGGTAAAGATGCTAGCCCAAGGTGGAATAACAGCAATCTCAGGAGCCAGCATTGTTTTCCCAAACAAAACAGCAGGCACCACTCCCATACTGTAGAATACCTGATCTAGATTGTTGGCTTGCGATAATTCCCAGAAAAAAGCCCATACACATAACGCCATAATGGTGTAAGTGGCATAAGGCGTTATTTCAGTCGGATTATCGTCATGAATGGGTATCATTATCAGCGATCATGCAAATTGATTCTGTTTTTGCTGCTGATAACTGGACAAATAATGACAACCATCACATTCCAGCATATTTTTTTCTGTTCCCTCAACAAACTGAACCACTTTTTGATCCAATAAATCATATACTTCCTGTTCAAAACCCAAATAATGACCAAGACCTAAAGTGATATTTGGGTATTGAACCTGCAAACGTTCAACCTGCTGCCCCAAGCGTTTGACCATGGTGTCAGTAAAAAGATAATAAGGCAGGATGGCTATTTGCGTCATCCCTAATTTAACTTGGCGTTGCACAACACTCTCCAATCGTGGATAAGCCGTTTCTGTGAACGCAACATCAACTAAATCATGCTCTGTTTCTTCAAACATCCATCTGGATAATTTAGTAATCTCACTATTGGAAATTTTATCGGTCGCTCCCTTACCCACCAAAATAATGCCTGTAGTTTTTGGATCAGGAGCCAACATATTTTCCAAAACATTATTAAGACTGCGCTTCAGAATATTTAGCATGACATCATTAGGCTCCAAGTGTTTGAGCAAATAAAACATAACTTTTGGATTTTGATGCCGCGCCTTCACCAAATCCAAAGCTAATGCCTCTTTAACCAAATCATCAATCTTAAGCATTAAAGGTACAATAATAACTCTTTTTGCCCCTATCGCCGCATGATTCAATCCCTGCTCTAATAATACATCGCCAAATTCAATAAAGCACAATTCAAACCGCGTTTTTGGATTCATATTACGCCAGTGCTGCAAAAACATTTCCGCTTCTTTAAGACTGTCCTTGTCGCTCGATCCACGACCAACCAAAAGTATTGTTGTACTCATTACAATCTCCCCTTATTTAGTTTTATTCATATTATTAACACCTCAATATTTAATATACAAAGACTACTGAAAGGTATCAATCTCACCATTATATACCGATATTATTCAAGCGTTTTTTTTTTCAGTAAAAGCTCAGCAGAAACAAATTGCCCAACGAAGATATCACCGCGAGCTACCCGCCAAAGCAAAAGCATTAATGCGGTGAAGAAATCAATTCGTAATATTATGATGCGTGAAATTGGTGTATAATTTACACATCATAGATTAACTAATGCAGGTCAAACAAATGAGTAAACGATTTAATGTCGTACTGTCAGATGAGCTGATTGCAGCGATGGACCAAGTAGCCGATAAAAATGAGACCAGTAAAAGCGATATTCTGCGTAAAGCTCTGCAGCTTTACCTAGCCGCCAAAGAAGGCACCAAACAAGGAATGAAACTTGGCCTTGTCGATCCAACAACAAAAGAACTCAAGACAGAAATAACTGGGCTATGAGCAATACGATAGACTTAAATCATCCCCCAGACGGGCACAATTACAATGTGATCGTGGAACCCAGCGAAACTGATGGGGAACGAAAAGTCCGGTTACTTAAAGATGTCATACTTTTTATGGCTGCCATCGTCGCCGTTGGCGCTATGCTGGTCTTTTGTTTTGTTACGATGATGGATGAAACCACATCTCCTGATGAAAAAAAATGGGCCATGTCGATGTTATCAGGTGCTATTGGCGGTTTATTGGGTTATTTGATTGGCAAATAATCTGGTGGACATCAAAGGTAGATCAATATGACAGAGTACAAAGCGCTTTTTAAGCAAGAATTACAGAAGGTTGCCCCTCAATATCGACAGGGGATTTTATCGGAAATCGCTTCTTTTGAATTTGAAGTGGAATCTTATACCGACCAGGAACTTTATGAAATGTTAAAAGCCGCCAATCAACGAGTGGCTGCAAAGGATAAAGTTTCTGCCGTTGCTGGATGACAGCGGACAAAAATTTACTTCAATATTCTGTTAAAGGGTTTTCCGATCCTGAAGCACTGGAACGAGACGCAAGAAAAGTATACTATCCACGCTCAAGAATACCCCGTTTGCCCATCAATGATCTGAAATTTTTCAGACAATAACGAACGCAAAGGAGCATGATGCTCATCGAGGTTGTCGAAGAAGCTCGAA
>JALXCS010000328.1 GCA_026990815.1 Methylomonas sp.
TCTGAGTGATGAGGAAAAGGCTGAAATGGATTTGTTTTAAGGGCCAGATTTAGTATTGGCGTTCAATAGGTATTTTGTGTAGCAGTAGCTTTGGCCACGATATTTATCGATAGATCGGTTAAAGTCTTCCGCACAGGTACATATAAAATAGATCTTCTGTTCTCTGAATGAAGGCTGTTAAACATGAAAATTCAACCTCTAAATACCCACCCAATCGCCAAAATTAATCCAGTCAAAAGAAATAAGAAAAAGCAACAGCAGAAACAATCTCGAGATCAACAGAACCAAGTAGAGCATCAACATTCAAATGAAATCGAAGATGGCCACCACAACAGTTTGCATATTGATGAGAATGTCTAATGACTAACGTCCAGCTAACGATAATTTTATTGTTATTGGTTGTTCTTGCTGTTGTGGTTTGGCTTTCTCTGGAAAACCGCAAAATCAAACAGGAGCAGCAAAATTTAAAAAATAACCTTGAAAAGATAAACCGGGATTTGGCTGGATTGTGTTCCGCTGCGGTCAATGTCGATACCCGCCTGACAAAGAACAGTGCTGTTTTACTAGGGATGGTTAAAGATCTGGAAGAAATTCTTGAGCCAGTGGCTGAAATAAGTCAAGCGGAAACGAGTATCTCTCAACCATACCAAGATATTATTCAGGTTGTTAAACAGGGTGTGAAACCAGAGGCTTTAGTTCGTCAGTTCGGGGTAAGTTTCGACGAGGCAGCCTTACTTATTCGTTTGCATGGTACCGAAACAATGAAAACCTGAGTTTTTGATTGGAAACAAACGAGTCATTGTGCTTGTACACGGCAAAAAATTCACCCTTTTGAGCATCAAAGAGGCAAGTTTTTGTCATGTACAGAGCAAACGAGCAATAAAAAGCCTCAACATTGTGATGAGGCTTTTTTGAGGAGATGACCTAAAAACTTTTTTTAATCTTCACCACCAAAAGCTCCGAGCAGTTGTAATAAACTCAAGAATAGATTGTAAATTGAAACATATAGGGAGATGGTTGCCAGAATATAATTAGTTTCGCCGCCATGAATGATGGCGCTGGTTTCATAAAGAATCATCGCAGACATCAGTAAAATAAACATGGCAGAGACAGCCAGCGAAAGCGCAGGAATCGAGAAAACCACTGCCCCAATACCAGCCAGAAAGGCAACCAGAATGCCGACCATTAAAAAACCGCCCATAAAGCTGAAATCCTTACGGGTAGTCAGTGCATAGCCAGACAGTCCCAGGAAAATAACGCCAGTTCCGCCTAAGGCAGTCATGACCAGTTCATGGCCGTTACTATATGCATTGAGATACATATTGATAATGGGGCCAAGTGTTAATCCCATAAAACCTGTTAAAGCAAAAACAAATAACAGTCCCAAGCTGCTGTTGCTGAATTTTGTGGTCAAAAATAGTAATCCAAAATAACCCACCATGGTAATAATCATTCCTGGGTGTGGCAGATTGAAATACATAGCGACTCCAGCAGTGATTGCGCTGAATAACAGCGTCATCGATAACAGAAGATAAGTATTTTTTAAAACTTTGTTGGTTGTCAGAACACTGGGTTCAGATCGAGAAACAGTGGTATTAAGTCTCATTTCTATGGTTCCTTTTAATGAATAACAGTTTAATTTTACAAAAGATACGGTATATTTGTGATATTTTTTTCACAACATGAAGGACTGTTCACAATGACTGCTGATAAACCGCCAACACCCTATGAATTAATGGGTGGCGAAGTCGCCGTTCAAAAACTAGTCGATCGATTCTATCACTATATGGATAATATTCCAGAAGTGAAAGCTATCCGAAATATGCATACTCTCGATTTAGAGAGCGTAAAACACAAGTTGTTCAAATTTTTTTCGGGCTTGGCTGGGCGGGCCAGATCTTTATCAGCAAGAATTCGGACATCCGAGGCTAAGACGGCGGCATTTTCCTTTTAGAATTGGTATCGAGGAAAGAGATCAGTGGATGTTGTGTATGGACCAGGCTTTGGATGACATGGAAATTGATGAATCGTTAAAACAGAACATCAGGCAGGCGCTTTTCCAATTGGCAACACATATGGTCAATTCTTGAAATTTAAAATCAATTAAGGAAACATAATGAACTATCAGCACATCATGGCAAGTATCGATTTTTCTGATCATAGTCAATATATCGCACAAAAGGCAAAAAACCTGGCGACAGTTTATAGCTCAAAATTGAGCTTAATTCATGTTCTGGATAATATCCCCATGCCTCAGGTTCCTTATGGAACTGTAATTTCACTAACTGAAAACACAGATAGCGACTATCTGGAGGCTGAGAAACAAAAATTTATCCAAATTGCTAATCAGCTTAATGTGACGGATGGTTGCCGATGGTTGGTATGGGGTAATCCCAAGCAGGAAATTACCCACATAGCAGATCAAAATAATGTGGATTTGATTGTTATGGGATCACATGGCAGGCATGGTATTGCTTTATTACTCGGTTCAACGGCCAATGCAGTTTTGCATCATGCGAAATGCGATGTATTGGCGGTAAGAATTAAAGAACATTAATTGGCTTTTATAGGCTGGGTTTTTAATTTTAGTGTAACAATAAATTGCTGACAAAGATTCCAGCACCAGATTCCTCCCCAGATTGCCTGAATGAACCAGAACACATCAATCGGGAATCTAAATCTGGCGAGGCCAGTTGGGCCGGCAACACAATTGAAATAGAAGTTGGCCAGCATTATCAGCCACAAGAAAGGGTCTTTTTTCTGAACGACATAAAAGATACCTAATAATGCAAAAACCATGGTTAGCACACTAGTGATAATAGACAGCAAATAAAGTGTCCGGGCATGAGTGACAAAATAAAACAATTTGCCGAGGATGCTGGTTTTTGAAAAAACCGGGATACCCAAAGCATCAGTTTTTTCTGCCTGGAGGGTATCAGGTAGCAATTCAATAAAGGGGATAGGAGCACCTGGTTCATGATAGACATTATAAACTTCCACGGCAAAAGGAACGTACATGGCTTTTAAAGTGCCGCTTATCCATTGGGCCAGATAGGTCTTGGGGTATTTGAGTAATTCTCTGATGGCAATTTTTCGTTGGAGATTAAAAAAATCAACTTCGTTTAATGGTTTTCCCTGATGTTTTTCCAGTTTTGCTCGCGCTTCTGCAACTTTTTTTCGGATTTCTTTTCGGCCTTCAAAATAACCTCTAACACCCACTGCATTCCAAACTGAGGGAAGGTGATAATGGGCAATAACATTTCCGGATTGTCCGCTAAAGAAGAATTGTCCAAAAATAACATAATTTCTGATCAACCATGCTGATAATGTCAGAGCAAAAGAAATTAGCATGACACTGACATGTCGCCAAATATGTTTATGGAAATGATTGAAAAACAATAATACTCCAGCGGTGACTATAGGGAAGTAAAACAGAACCGGTCTGATTAATGCTCCTATTCCCATAACGATACCGGCGATGAATAAGAATTTTTTTTGAGGTTTATTCAAATAGAGGCCAACAGAAAACAGACTGCCAAACACGAATGGAAGGAACAATGTTTCTGACAAAATCAGTTTTGGATATGCAATCCCGCCAGGGTCGACCATTAAAAAAATAAAACCAATTTTTGCGATTCTTGTATTTAATAACTTATTGATAAATTTAT
>JALXCS010000329.1:0-7302 GCA_026990815.1 Methylomonas sp.
AAATCTGATTACTCATATTCAGCGTATCAATTTTTGTTATAAACGGAATAATTCAGAACAATTGTTTGCTGCTCTTTCTGATTTCTTTAGAGTTCTGGAACACAAAGGGATCGAAATTAGTCGTCGGATGTTTGCGGGTGTTAAAAACAAGTTAGCACCCGATCGAGAAGAGCAATTACGCCAGTATCTAGATAATCGAGCTGAATTGACAGAAAACCAGTTCTGCGTTTTGGGGAAAGGCATTATTGGTACCGTTAACCTGGTGCAACAGATATATGCGTCTGGTGATCAGGAGCATGATCCTTTGGTACTGGCGCGAGACTATATTGAATATAGTCAATTAGACGAGGCAAAACGGGTTCTAGAAAAAGCAATCGTGGAAATATCGAAAAGAGAAGCATTGCATGTCGAGCTTTTAAGGCTATACAAGGCAACCAAAGATATTAGCGGCTTTCATAAGATGTATGAAGCTTTGAAAGCTCTTAATAATCCGATGCAGGATGAATGGGATCGAATGAATGAATATTTTAAAACCTAATTCAAATCTTATGTTTTTTCAACTTAAGTAGCTCTTTGTGAATTTCTAGATTAGTGTCTACAACAATTCTCCCGCTTTAATACTTCATCCTGGCTTCCTTCTTATTACATCAGGCTTTTATGCTTGAAATGGATTTAATTGGTGGAACTGAGTGTAAAATGCATCAGCGTAGAGACGGGAAGGAAAATTTTTCTCTTTTATCATTTTTTTCAATAAGATTCAAGCAACTTATTGAAAGCTTCATAACTTTAACTACTATTGTAAATATAACCAGGAAATATGAGTATTGACTCTCATTGGGTAATTTACTGAACAAAAACTATGGCTGAAAATGGATTTTTTATTTTGTAGCGCTTTGAATATTGTTATTTTAAATGCCTTATGTAAGAGCAATTGTTCGAAAATTAATCAAAAATTAATTGAGAAAAATTATAATTAATTATGAGCCACAATAAAATCATTTTTACTGGGCCAGTAGGTGCAGGAAAAACAACAGCGATTTCTGCTATTAGTGATGAAATACCGGTAACGACTGAGGCATTGGCAAGTGATTTTATTAAATTAAAAAAACCAGAGACGACAGTGGCTATGGATTACGGTATCATTAAGGCCAATGGTGGTGAAAAGATTCATCTTTATGGAACACCGGGCCAGGAACGTTTTGATTTTATGTGGGATATTTTGACGAATGGAGGGATTGGGTTAATTTTGTTATTGGATAATACCCGACCAGATCCTTTTATTGATATGAAGTTTTTTTTGAACACTTTTAATTCATTCATAAAAAAAACCAAGGTTACTATCGGTGTCACTCAAACTGACTTGAGTCAAACGCCGACTATTGAACGTTACCGGGAACAGCTTGAAAAGCAAGGTGCGAATTTTCCTGTTTTTTCAATAGATGCACGAAAAAAAAATGATGTTTCAATGCTAGTCCAATCCTTGCTGTATTCTCTTGAGCCTGTTTTTGAGGAAAACTATAAGTGAGCCGATTTACATTAACCAAGGGTTTATATCTTTACCCGACACCGTCTGGCGCCTATCATGCTGTTTCCCTGAAAGATAAGGACAAATCGAGAGGTTTTTTGCGAGCAATATTACAACAAAGACAAACGCCCGAGTTAAATATAGGGAACCTCAAAAGCCTCATGGACGAGAGCAATGAAGAGAAATGTATGGAACTGTTATTGCACTGCCAAAAGTTAGGTTGGGTGCAAGGGTTGACAGATCGCCTTGATTATCCAAAAGGCCCTTTGGATGAAATTTTACCGGATTTATTGGATAAGGTTTCCGCAAGTGGTAAGGTCTTACTTGCCGATAGCCAGGGGTTTTATTTAGCTTGTAATGGATTGGATCATGAAGTGGCAGAAGAATTATCGGCCTTGAGTGCTGATATAGCCACAGTCCATGAACGTCGGTCCAGTTTGTTGATGAACAATATGGGGCTGAACAGTCATGCATGGTCGTTAGTTGATGCAGCCGGGAATTCTAATGTTGGATTTTGGCCGTTATACATTGGTGATCACCGGTTTGTCATTTGTATTTGCGGTGTTCCTTATTTCAATCGGCCAGAATTTGTAACGCTTATTTGGGCTTTAAGTATTCGTTATGCCAGAGATACGATGTAAATCATTTTTCTAATTTCCCCTTTTATCAAATGCATTTGTCTTTATTTGCATTTGCATAAACAATTCTAGTTTTTTCAATTTACAGCATTGCTTCCAATAGCAAAAATCTTCATGTCAACTCTCAGCACATGACAAAAATTCGTGTAATGTAGGGAAGTGATTGAAACAACAAGACCTTTTATCGCAGGGATGCGATAGAGAGCTACACGGATGTATCTATGCGTGTCTTTTTATTTTAATCACTTACCTCTTTAATATCCAAGGGGGTTAATTTTTTGTCGTGTACAAAGATGTCAACTACACTAATATATTGATTCAAAGCTACAAATATTTTAGCTTTGAATAGTTTATTGGTATTAATCGTACTAGTAACTATTTCATTTTATATTTTTTTCAAGGTGACAAAGAATGCGTGAAGATTTACTTAAGTCAATTCTGGAAGAATTAAGTGGCAGATCGGCAGATATTGAAGCAACTGGAGTTATTTCTACAGATGGATTAACAATGGCAGCGGTATTGCCAGAAGGAATGGATGAGGATAGAGTAGGGGCGATGAGTGCTGCAATGCTTTCATTAGGAGACCGTACTTCCCAGGAACTGGCTAGAGGGGCTTTAGATCAAGTGCTTATTCGTGGTAATAATGGCTATGTGTTGATGACTCATGCTGGTGAAGAAGCCGTTTTGACGGTATTGGCCAGGCCAAATGCAAAATTGGGGCTTATTTTTCTGGACGTAAAGCGAGCAGCGGAACAGATTGCAGAAATGATTTAGTGAAAGAAAGCCATGTTGAAAGATATGAACCCCGACGATATTGTTGGTGATTATGAAAAGTCAATCTTAATACTGCATGGTGATTTAAAAAGAACAGTTTATTATACAGAACAGGAAATACCTTACCCAGAAGGTAAATTAATTGTGTCCAGGACTGATTTGGCAGGATTCATAACACATGTTAATTCATCTTTTGTAGAAATGTCTGGATATTCAAAAGAGGAATTAATCGGCGCTCCACATTCGATACTCCGACATCCTGATATGCCATCGGCGGCATTCAAAGATTTATGGGATACCATACAAAACCAGTGTAAATGGCAAGGCTATGTCAAAAATTTGCGAAAAGACGGGGCTTATTATTGGGTTAAAGCAGTGGTAATTGCGAATATCAGAAATGGTGAGGTAGTTGGATACACTTCTGTTCGACGCAAGCCATCAAGAAACAAAATCAAAGAAAGTATGGATCTGTATGCTACATTTGATTAAGCAATCTTTTTTGAAAATGATGAAGTAATTGTTGTAAAGTTAGTCGATGAGGATGCAGCCGAATGACTAATTTTTTCACAATCAGCCCTGACTTTTCTCCAGATCATCTTTCAGGGTGGTACATTTTTAATACATGGTTGCAGAAAATGACCAATGAGCCAATTCGTTTGGTTTTTTATGACAATTTTGAATTACAACGTCAGGCAATTGAGAACGATTGCGTCGATTTGATTTATGCAAACCCCTTTGATGCGGCCATGCTAGTTCGTCATAAAGGATTTAAGCCTTTAGTCAAGCCTGATGGTAATTCTGACGAAGCTATTATTGCAGTCAATACAAACAGTAATTTAAAAGAAATCACTGATCTTCTTTCCGGTACCATTGTCGCAACAACTGATGATCCTGATATTTTCATGATGGGGATGATTCTGCTGGAGCCCGCAGAACTAGATAAGTCAAATATAGAATTGGTAGCTTGTGAAAATTATATCCTAGTTGCCAAGCAATTAATTCAAGGTTCAGCCAATGTTGGTATTTTTTTTGCTGAAGCTTATGATGATTTATCAAATGTGGTAAAAAAACAGTTACGTATTATAGTGCGTAGTCAAATTGATATTATTCATCATTCGCTGATGATCGGTCCAAGACTGCAGGAAAAACAGGGATTATTTCAAAAAGTTTTGACTCAGATGACAGAGAATGAAAAAGGTAAAGCTGTTTTAAAAAGTCTCGGTTTTCAAAAATGGCAGATTGTAAATGAAGAAGAAATGGAGTTTATGATTGACTTAATGGATACATTATCCAGTTAATTTTTGATGGCATTGACTATAAAGCAAAAACACCTTGAGTAGTAAAAAAAATGGGTTTATAGTTGAGATATTGGTGATTGAGTAACTGTTTTTTAATTGCAAAAATAAATAGCCCCTTTGACTTATGGCTGCGTAGCAAAGTGGTTATGCAGTGGCCTGCAAAGCCATCTACACCGGTTCGATTCCGGTCGCAGCCTCCAAATCACTACAATGCTATAATTATTGGTGGCTGAAATGTGTAGGATGGAATGTTCTGTTGTACGTATATTTTTGTTACTGATTTTTTTCTCTTTTAATAGTCAAAGTTGGGCGATCGTTGAGCCAATTGATTCATATCGGGAGAATTTCTTACGCGTCGAGCAACTCATTAAAAAGGGTAATAAGGAATTACTTTTACCACAGCTTTCCGAACTGACGGATTACCCATTGTATCCTTTTTTGATGTATCAATGGCTGCACAAAAACCTTGATTATTCAACAGAAATAAAAAATTTCCTTAATCAGTTTTCTGGCAATCATTATGCTGAGTTATTAAGGGAAGATTGGCTAAAGGATTTGTCCAAACATCATGAATGGGATGATATAGTCAATTATTCTCGGAAAGAGAAGGCGATTGAAAAGCAATGTCGATATTATTGGGCATTGTATAACCAAAATCAAAAAACCAAGGCTTTGCAAGGAATGGCAAGAATTTGGCCGGAAGTCGCAGTTTTGCCCGAGCCGTGTGGGCAACTGGAAGCCGTTTTTGTAAAATCACCAAAGCTCAAGCCTGAAATGATTTGGCAAAGGTTTGAAGCTGCACTAAGGCAAGATCAAATTGCCCTTGCAAAACGGATATCAAATCTGTTTTCAAAACAAGATAAAAACATTGCGATCTTTTGGTTAAAAGTTTATCAACATCCGGCTTTGATCGGCCAAGAAAAAATTTGGCAGAAATATAAAAATGTCAAAGTCGGATTGATTTTTGCACATGGTATTGAGCGTCTCGCAAAAAAACAACTCTTAAGTACTATAAAAATTTGGGACCAAAACAAAAAAAAATTCCATATTAGTAAGTTACGTGTCCAGGAAGTTGAAAAGGAAATAGCTGTCTGGATGGTGGTAAGACGTTATAAATCAGCTTATCAGCGATTTAATCAGTTGGTTTATACGGATCAGGAAATCAGAGAATGGCGGGTTCGAGCGGCTTTGCTTGAGAATAATTGGGCGCATGTGATCTCGGCGTTAAATCGGTTAAATAATTTCGCAAAACTTAAGCCCAAGTGGCAATATTGGCGGGCAAGAGCATACTGGGAGGGTGGGGAGAAGAAATTGGCAAAAAGCTTGTTCTCAAAATTAGCCGGACAAAGATCTTTTTATGGATTTGTAGCGGCTGATTATTTGAATCAAGCATATCAGCTCGAGAAAAATGAAATTATACTACCTCGCTTCCAATTGAATAATTTTGTCAACAGCAACGAATTTAAAGCAGTAAAGGAGTTAATGTATTTCAATAGGATAAAGCAGGCGAGAGAACAATGGATTCATGCTTTAAAACAGCTGCCTGATTGGCAAGTGCCGGCTGCCGTATGGATTGCTCAGCAACAAGGCTGGGATCAAATTGCATCAGAAACTATAAAATTGGCAAATTTAGCTGGGGATAATAAAATAGGACTTTACTTTTCATTGGCTTTTCATAAGCAAATTGTAAAGCATGCCCAAAAAAACAGGATTGATCCGGCAATTGTATTTGGTTTGATTCGTAGAGAAAGCGCTTTTGATAAAAATGCCGTTTCGTCGGTTGGAGCCAGGGGGCTAATGCAAATAATGCCTAAAACTGCAAGATATATTGCCAAATCTCTTCAAGAAGGTTGGCGTAACGCTGATATACTGTTTGATCCAGAAATAAATCTTCGGTACGGTACTTTTTACTATAAACAAATGCTGAATAGATTCAATGGTAATTTTGCGCTTGCTGCCGCTGCATATAATGCTGGGCCTCACCGAGTAAAACAGTGGTTGCCAGAGAATCAGCCACTGCCTGCTGATATTTGGATTGAAATGATTCCTTTCGATGAGACACGAAAATATGTAGTAGCTGTGTTAACAAATGCCATTTTTTATCGGCAACAACTTGGGAAAAAGCATCTAAAAATATCTGAATATTTGAGGAATGTTCTGCCTTCAAAAAGCTGATATTTCTGTTTCTTCCTGTTTTTTATCTTTGATTATCACCTCCCCTCCTGGTTTCGTAATCTAGTGGGTTTTCTGTGCAAAAAATTATTTGCGACATATGATTAATGTCATATTTTTTGGATGAACTTTAGTTGAAGACCATGAGTAATATTTTAAAATTGTTGAACAAACAATGATTCCAACTTTTATTTGACAATATTTATAAGAGTTATTTCGCCAAGTGGTATAAAATAAAGAGTTTTACTTAAAGGTGGGTGAGAAAATATTCTTACCATTCGGAGTATTTCATGCGTGTAATTCTTTTAGGGAGTCCTGGTTCTGGAAAAGGAACTCAGGCTCGTTTTATAACGGAAAAGTATAATATCCCACAGATTTCAACTGGAGACATGTTGCGGGCTGCTGTGAAAGCAGGAACCCCTTTGGGAAAAGAGGCAAAAAAGGTGATGGATGCCGGGGGCTTGGTTTCTGATGATATTATTTTGGGATTAATCAAGGAACGGATATCACAACCTGATTGTAAAAATGGCTTTTTACTGGATGGTTTTCCTAGAACCATTGCTCAGGCAGAGGGTTTGGATGCCATGGGCGTTGATATTGATTATGTCATCGAAATTGATGTACCTGATGAAGATATCATTAAAAGGATGAGTGGCCGACGTGTGCATTTAGAGTCAGGTAGAACTTACCATATAGAATATAATCCACCCAAGATCGAGGGTTTGGATGATGTAACTGGGGAGCCATTAGTACAGAGAGAAGATGATAAGGAAGAAACGGTAAGAAAAAGGCTGGAAGTGTATCATCAACAGACCAAACCATTGGTTGAATATTATTCCAAAGCTGCGCAACAGGGAAAAGTTAAATTTATTTCCATACTAGGGGTCGGTGAAGT
>JALXCS010000329.1:7312-11870 GCA_026990815.1 Methylomonas sp.
CGAGATTACAGCCAAAATTCTGGCCGTACTCGACAAAGGATAAATTGAAGTAGTTAGGTTTATGTTTTTTGGTTTTATTTTACAACAAAGATTATTTTAAATTTATGGCAGGCAAAACGTTATACGATAAATTATGGGATGACCATGTAGTTTTCACCGAAGAAAATGGTTCGGCACTTCTATATATTGATCGTCAGTTAGTTCATGAAGTCACATCACCCCAGGCATTTGAAGGAATGCGATTGGCAGGAAGAAAGCCATGGCGAAAATCCCGGAATCTGGCTGTTGCTGATCATAATATTCCTACTACCAAACGTGCAGAAGGTATAGCAGATCCTGTGTCACGGTTGCAGGTGGAAACTCTGGAAAGAAACTGTCAAGAATTCGGCATAACAGAATTTGCGATGACTGACCCACGGCAGGGGATTGTTCATGTTATGGGGCCGGAACAAGGCGCCGTACTGCCCGGTATGACAGTAGTTTGTGGTGATTCTCACACCTCAACCCATGGTGCCTCTGGTGCACTGGCTTTTGGAATTGGTACATCTGAAGTCGAGCATGTTTTGGCAACACAGTGTTTAATACAAAGTAAATCCAAAAATATGCTGATCAGAGTCAATGGCTCAGTTGGAAAAGGTGTCACAGCAAAAGATATTGTGTTAGCTGTTATTGGAGAAATTGGTACAGCAGGGGGAACTGGTTATGCCATAGAATTTGCTGGTGAGGCAATACAGGCGCTATCAATGGAAGGACGAATGACAGTTTGTAATATGGCAATTGAAGCTGGAGCTCGTGCCGGGCTTATTGCTGTAGATGATGTCACAATTGAATATTATCAGGGGCGGCCGTTTGCTCCCAAGGGGGATCATTGGGAACTGGCCAAAGCTGCCTGGCAAGATTTGCATTCTGATGAGGATGCCGAATTCGACAAAATAATTGATTTGGATGCTTCGCGTATTATCCCTCAAGTGACCTGGGGAACATCACCGGAATTAGTGGTTCCGGTTGATTCTTCTGTGCCGAATCCTGAACATGAAACCGATCCAGTAAAACGACAAGGTATGGAGCGCGCTCTTGAATATATGGGATTAAAACCTGGCCAAAAAATTACCGAGATTAGTCTCGATACTGTTTTCATTGGCTCATGTACCAATTCTAGAATTGAAGATTTACGAGAAGCTGCAAAAATAGCAAATGGTAAAAAAGTAGCAAAAAATGTTCATAGAGCATTGGTTGTACCTGGGTCTGGGTTGATTAAGCAACAGGCAGAAGCAGAAGGTCTGGATCAGATTTTTCTAGAAGCTGGTTTTGAATGGCGCGAACCGGGATGTTCAATGTGCTTGGCGATGAATGCTGATCGTTTGGAAGAAGGAGAGCGCTGTGCCTCCACTTCAAATAGAAATTTCGAAGGTCGCCAAGGCTATGGAGGTAGAACTCATCTGGTCAGTCCTTCGATGGCGGCAGCTGCAGCAATTGCAGGTTATTTTGTTGATGTAAGAAATATTACAAACTAGGTTTTTTTATGAGAGCTTTTCAAACCATTACTTCACTGGTTGTACCACTGGATCGGGCCAATATTGATACCGATGCAATTATTCCAAAACAATTTTTAAAATCCATTCGTAGAACAGGTTTTGGCCCTTTTTTATTTGATGAATGGCGCTATGAAGATCGAGGCGAACCGGACATGGATTGTAGTAATCGACCTTTAAAAGAGGATTTTATTCTTAATGACCCGCATTACCAAGGAGCCCAAATTTTGCTCACTCGAGAAAATTTTGGTTGTGGGTCATCCCGAGAGCATGCGCCGTGGGCGCTTGATGATTTTGGCTTCAGGGTCTTGATTGCCCCCAGTTTTGCCGATATTTTCTATAATAACTGTTTTAAAAATGGCCTGTTACCCATTGTTCTGGATGAAGAAATTGTTGACATTCTATTTAATGAGCTGAATAAGGATTTTCAATTGACCGTTGATTTGGAACGGCAGCAGATTACGACCCCTACGGGTCGAGTTATTTCGTTTGATATTGATGAAAATAGAAAGCATAGATTGCTAAATGGCTTAGACGATATTGCTTTAACTTTACAGCAAGCAGATAAAATCAGGGCCTATGAAGAACAGCGGGCCAAGAGGGCTCCCTGGCTATTTGCAGATTAAATGTTGGGAGTTCCTTATAAGAATAAGGTAGGGTTGAAAATGATCTTAGCAGTTTTTAGCCAATAAAATTAATGTTGTTTATACCTGAAAGAATTCAGAAACCATGAGCAAAAAATATAATGTTGCCGTAGTAGGCGCAACCGGCGCAGTTGGTGAGGCAATGCTGACAATACTTGAAGAGAGGGATTTTCCAGTAAATAAAGTTTATGCCTTGGCCAGTTCCCGTTCCGAAGGGAAAAGAATACCATTTAAGGGTGAATCCTTAAAGGTAGAGGATCTGGAAAATTTTGATTTTTCCAAGGTTCAAATCGGATTGTTTTCTGCAGGGGCTACGATTTCTGTTGAATATGCTCCAAAAGCAGCTAATGTTGGATGTGTGGTCATCGATAACACTTCCCAGTTTCGCTATGACGAAGATATTCCTCTGGTTGTACCCGAAGTTAATCCGGACAAAATTGCTGGATATGAAAACCGGGGTATTATTGCCAATCCAAATTGTTCAACTATTCAAATGATGGTGGCATTGAAGCCAATTTATGATGTAGTGGGATTGGAAAGGATTAATATTTGCACTTATCAGGCTGTTTCTGGTACTGGAAAGCAAGGAATTGAAGAAGTTGTGAACCAGACAGCAAAATTATTAAATGGAAAGCCAATTGATGCAAAGGTTTACCCAAAACAAATTGCCTTTAATGTACTCCCTCAAATTGACATCTTTATGGAAAATGGCTATACCAAGGAAGAAATGAAAATGGTGTGGGAAACCCAGAAAATCCTTGCTGATGATAATATCAGGGTTAATCCGACAGCAGTCAGGGTTCCTGTCTTTTATGGGCATTCAGAAGCAATACATATTGAAACACGTGATAAGATTACCGCTGATGAAGTCGTAAAAATTTTACGGAAAAGTCCTGGGGTGACAGTTCTTGATGAGCGAATCGATGGCGGTTATCCAACGGCTGTCACGGAATCATCAGGTCATGATGATGTGTTTGTCGGACGCATTCGAGAGGATATTTCACACCCCAGAGGTATCGATATGTGGGTGGTGGGCGATAACGTACGCAAAGGGGCGGCTCTTAATAGTGTACAAATTGCAGAAGAACTGGTAAAAAAACACATCTAGTCTAAGCTTACAAAATATATTTTACTGTTTTATTTTAGAAACTGTGGTGAATGGTGTGAAGAAGAGCAACGTGCGCAATTTGACTAAAACTTTTGCAGCTGTATCCTTATTAACTCCTATAGGGGCTTATTCCTTAGGGGTAGGCGATATCAAATTGCATTCTGCGCTCAATCAGAATCTTAATGCAGAAATTGCACTGGTTCTGTCTGATACGGAAAAGCTTGAAGACATCAAGGTGAAATTGGCACCGCCTTCCAAATTTGAAGAGGCAGGCGTACCTTGGAGCCATTTTCTTTCCCAAATTAAATTTAAAACGGTCACAAAAGCAAATGGCGCTATTGTAATCAAGCTGAGTTCTAAAGAAGTGCTTAGAGAGCCTTTTCTTGATTTTTTACTGGAGGTCAGTTGGCCTAAAGGTGATGTCTATCGGGAGTTCACTGTTTTGGTAGACCCCCCCGCTGTTTATCAGCAAAAAGTTATTCCTGTCGCAACCAAATTGGCAGAAAAGCCTGGAATTCAGCCATCAACAAAAGTGAACAATGGAGGCCAGCCGGTTGCCTCAACCGCAAGTTATTCCAATATTCGTGAATATGGTCCTACGAGTAGTCGTGATACGCTGTGGAAGGTTGCGGAAAAGCTAATTGGAAACAGGGATATTTCTGTTGAACAAATGATGATTGCTTTATATGAGGCAAATCCCCATGCTTTTTATAAGCCAAATGTAAATGCTTTATCCGCCGGTGCTGTATTAAAAGTACCGGAGGATGATGTTGTGCTGCGAGTTAGTAGTCGTCAAGCCAAAAAAGAGTTTTCCAGGCAAGTTAAAGCTTGGCGAGGACAGGTTAAAGTTGCATCAAAAACTGCGCAGAAAATAGCTGAAGTTCCGCAAAGTAAAAGTCAATTGCAGCTAAGAGCACCAACGGAAGCAGAAATCAATAACCAGGTTACGGTAACTCCTAGTGTTAGTGAAAGCGGACAAGATTTACCTGAATCGACAACCGAAATTGAGAGCTTCAACCAAGAAAACCAGGAATTAAAAAACAGGCTGGATAAGCTTGAAAATCAATTGGCAAAAATGCAAGAAATGTTGGAAGTCAAGGATGAGCAACTTGCAGCATTACAAAGCGAAAAACTACAAGAAAAAGTAAAACCTGCAGCGTCAAAAAATGCTCCAACTGAACAGCTTGAAAAAACCGAAAAAGTAAAAGAAGCGATTACACAAAAACAAAAAATTAAACCTAAAGCAGCACCTAAACCTAAACCAGCGGTTCAGC
>JALXCS010000330.1 GCA_026990815.1 Methylomonas sp.
GTTGATGGTTTTAGCCATCGTTTCCAGAAACATTCCAACCAGTCGACCTACGATAGGAAAATTATATTGGTTTGCACGGGCTTCCATAGCAGTAACAACTGGATGGCCAGATTGTCCTGTTAGCTTAGCCAAATAACTTTCAATAGCCGGATGAACCGGTTGTAAAATCGTTGGGTTATTGATATTTGGTTTCATGATTTTAGTCATGGTTTTGCCTCGTTTGAAGTGACTGGTTTTTGGGCATAATTTTAATGTCCAAAAATAAGCTTATTAATGATGTGTACACTAATCAGAACATTAACAGGGAAGCATTGTAATGGCAATTTCATTCGATCCGGAAATCAACTCAGTGGAATTATTTTAGCTGTATGAGGAATATGGTTAAAAGATCATAATAAGTCTGAATCTTTAGGAAAGAAATGTTATTGGCAAAATAACGACTAACATGTATATTCATGGTTTTCAAAGGAGGTAATATGTTCAATAAGTCTTTATTTTTAACGGCTGTAATGTTGTTTGCCATTTCGTTATTATCATCTTGTGCAGTGACAACTGAGAGTACTGAGGCCAGTTCTGAAACCTTTGGTAATACATCTGATGCCTCAACAGATTTAACTTCAAGTACCAGTGAAAGAGACGAAGAGGATAAGGAAGCTGCCAGGCTTTTACGATATGTCAAAGCTAATTTTGACCGTATTCGTTCTGATATTGCGGTTGGTGAAGGCGAGCACTTGGCAACTTTGGCGGTATTATTAGATATAGATCAATCTAAAACAGATCAGTTTTTCCAGTTGAGCAAGAGTCATTTTAATGAGTTATACCCTTATAATGACACGACGCCAGAACAATTTGTAAAACATTTGAATCACGTGACTAGTCACCTTTAATTTCCAGATATTTATTTGATTTTTCCATGTGTTACGACCTGGGAATTAAGTTTGGCGAACATCTTTCTCGGATTCATGGGGTTTCGTTCCCAACGATTAATTGCTGTCTGTCTGTTTTGTTGGAGCAGTTTCGTATTCGCCAATGAAACATATATCCAACACCTGATAACTGAAGTCAGGAGCAGACAGCTTTGGAAGCATCGCGACTGGCAAGTATTGATACATTATTCACCGCGTATTTTAGGGGCTAATGTCACCAGTTTAATTGACGATCAAAAATTTTTTTTATCGCCAGCAGGTAAATTCTCGCCTCAAGCTGAGCTGAAGGCTACTTTAAGGCTCTTGTTCAAACCTGGAACCAACCCTGGAAAAGCTGTAGCTTGCCGCTTTCCTGCAAGAACCGACTGGTTGATTAAAGAGTTGGCGATTGATAAGCAGCAGCTACCATTTATTCGTTGTCTGAAGCTTGAAAACTGGCTAAACAATATTAATGCAGCCGGGGTGACTTTGGTTTTTCCGGTCTCGGTCTTAAATAGTCCTGCATCCATGTTTGGGCATACTTTTCTGAGATTTGATCGGAAAGCAAAAAAGTGGCCTGATTTGTTGGCTTGGACGGTTAGTTACGCCGCCCGTTCTGATCAGGAAAAGGGGCTGGGATTTGCGCTGAAAGGTTTGCTGGGTGGTTATCAGGGATGGTTTAGTATGACGCCTTATTACGACCGGGTTAAAGAATATAGCGATATTGAAAGCCGTGATATCTGGGAATATCAACTGACATTTAATGGAAATGAGGTGCGCTCTCTGTTATTGCATTTATGGGAGTTATTGCCAGTTTATTCAGATTATTATTTTATTGATGAAAATTGTGCTTTCCAGTTGCTCACACTTTTGGAAGCCGCCAGACCATCGCTTAATCTGACCAGCCAATTCCGCTGGGATGCTGCGCCTGCTGATACGGTCAAAGCGGTCATTGAAATTCCTGGTATATTAAAAAAAGTCAATTTTCGGCCATCCGTACGACAAATGATTGTTTCCCGTGCTAGTCAGCTGACACAGAGTGAGCAGAATATGGCAAGGCAATTGGTTTTAGGCACAATCAAAATTAATGATGATCAATTTGGCAATAATAATCTCGAAAGTAAAGCCAGAACTATTGAGTTGGCCTATGATTATGCTGCTTACCTTGAATCTGCAAGAAAGAAAAAAAGGCCACATTTGAATTTGGGATTGTCTACACAACAAGCGCAACGACAATCCATATTGCACCAATTACTGGCTATGCGCAGCCAACTTCCAATAAAACCTCAGCAGCCCGAAATCCTCCCGCCGCGTTATCGTCCTGATCAAGGGCACAGTGGTCATCGAATCGGTTTTCGATATGGGTTTGAGGATCCATTACAATTTTTGCAGTTAGATTTTCGTTGGGCCTATCATGATGCATTTGATCCATCCAGTGGTTATATCAAAGGGGCGCAGTTGGAGTTTTTTAAACCGGCAATTCGGTTTTATTTGAACAAGAAGCATGTCCAGTTTGATGGCATTGATCTGGTGAATATTATTTCTACACCTGCATATAATAATTTTATTCAGCCTTTTTCCTGGGAAATTTCGGTAGCAGTCAAACGTTATCGTTTTAATGAGAATCATCGTCCTTTTATGGGAGACTTTAAGGCTGGTTTCGGGATAAGTTATTTGTTTTGGGAAGATACACTGGTTTCATTTTTTGCCAATGTTAATGCCAAGATCAGCAGTGAATTTAATCAGTCTATTGCATTGGCAGGTGGAGGCCGCATGGAATTCAATACTGCAATAACTGATTATGGGCAACTGGGTTTTTACGGCCAAATTATGAGATATTTTCAAGGGATTACCCATACCAGTTTTTGCTATGGCGTTAGAGAAAGAATCAGTCTTAACCAGAATAATGCGGTACTTTTCAATCTAGGAAAAACCAGGGAGTTTGGCCGTGCATTTTTCACCGCAGGATTATCTTGGCAGTTCTATTTTTAAATAAGCAACACCAATTCTGATAAATTTCACCAGTAATGGAGATTTACTATTCCAGGTGAAACCGGTTTTATTGAATTTTCATTGTCCTTAATGAATTGCTGCTGGGCTGTCTGTCTTTTCAATGCTTGATTGGTCAGTTGAAATTCCTGCTGAATCCAAGGGTTGGAGATCCACTTTGCATCAGGATCGCGCTTGACTGCGTACGAAAACTTAACATTCAGAACTTGATCTCCCTGTTTATTTCTGGTCGAATTGATTGCTTCGATTTGTATCTTGTCTGGCTGTCCATAACAGAAATATCCACCATTTTGGTCTGTATGATAATATTTTGAACCTAGATCAGTCAGGTAAAATGTTCTTCGCTCAATTTGATGATGCTGCTTGTAATGATAGATATATTTTGGACCAATATTTGGCTTGTCAATAACTTCTTCGGTTTCTCGAAGCAAACCAGCAATAACCAGTGCGTCAAGTTGAGCTAGACTTTTACCACTATATTTTGGACCAACAATTATATCGGGGAAGCGGAATTCTTTATCTTTCAGACAGATTTTGGTGTTGCCAATGGCCTCATTGAGATAGGTATAGCTACATTATGATGTAAATTAACAATGGACAGCACGGGGTTGAATTTTGGATGATTCTGGCATTCTGTTCCAATGGACAATACGTGCAACCACCGCGAGCACTTTGATAAACGTGGCGGTTGATCCGTGTCTCTCCGTAGGGTGT
>JALXCS010000331.1 GCA_026990815.1 Methylomonas sp.
AGGAAAGTTGGCATTACCAGACGCCCGCGTTGGAGGCGCCTGTAGCCACGGTCAGCATTGGCCTGGATGGAACGACGATCTATCTGCGGGATGACGGTTACCGAGAAACCATGGTTGGCACCATTGCATTGCACTTCGGAGTTGAATTCGCGAAACATTAATGCAACAATCGATACTGGATTGCTCTCAAATACTATCCAAGGTAGAAAACATAATCGGGTAAAGGCTGGTTTCGCTCCAGTCCTCCCCACACCACCGTACATACAGGTCCGCATAGGGCAATTCATTTGCTATTTGGAGAGTTGAACTTCAGCTACGATTAGTACATTGACATTGCTCTTTCGCAGCTGAAGCTACTCCCACATAAAAAACAACAAAGTTTATGACTATTGATTTGGTTTCTTACCTTTCCTTTTTTTGTCCCGCTAATTAATTGGAGGGACATGCAGGTAAACGGTAAAAATAGAAACTTTATCTAACGCCCCAGCCAAATAGCCAAGTTAGGATAATCACGCCAGTATAAGGTTGAATGTATCTCCATCCCGATTGTTTGATTAGAAATGTGAAAATATTCTGTTAATGGATCTAAGTTGTAAACTAATGAATCTTCAGCCTGTAGATTAAAAGGTAATGCTACGTTATTAGAAACTGCAATTCCATCTGGTACTTCACCTGAGGCAGAATTGCTAGATCCGCTTAACGGAGTGGCATCTTTTGAGGGAACCTGAATAAATTCCCAAGATGTTACCGGTAAATTATTTGCAATTGTAAAAACAGCCGAACCAGTTGTAGTTTGAAGATCTGAAGCTAAACAAAAGCCATTCAATTTTTCGGTAGCTGCAATAGAACCGTTCATTGATATACATTCTGCTCTAACTGGAAGTGTCGGTGGGGGTTGATTACTGTTAGCTTGTTCCGCAAAAGATGCCTGAAAGAACTGAAGTCCGGAAATAGGTAAGTCATTGGCAAGTGCAATGTTTGCTGAGGCAGTTGCTGATATTATTAAATCTGATACCAAACAAGAACCGTCAAGATTGCCACCAGCACTAATTGAACCAGCAACTGATATGCATTCCGCACCAATTGGTGCACCTAACCCCGAGGGTAAAAGTTGACCATCTGTTAAGTTGCTATTACTAAAAGTCAGTTGCACAAACACTAGATCAGTCACTGGTGCGTTATGGGCAAATGAAAAATTTGCTGATTTTACGGTCGAATTACTTAGATCTGATGAAAGACAGAAACCGTCTTTTCCTGTTGCCTGAGCAGCCGAACCACCTACTGACTGACATTCCACGACCGAGGGGGAAAAAGATTCGCTTTGATTACTAATGTCTTTAAACTGGACTTGTATGAATTGCAAACTCACCATCGGCAAAGCATTCGCCAAAGAAAATGTTGAAAATTCCGTAATGGATTTTTTAAGAGTCGAAATCATGCAAAACCCGCCAGAATTCTCACCTTCAATTGATGCGGGTGAACCATCAGGCGATAAACATTCCTGACCCATTTGCGCACTATTCGTTTGAATGCTGCCATCGGCAAATATGGCTTGTATGAATTGGATCCCTGTTGCAGGGAAATCATTTTTAAACGAAAAATTTTGAATATCTGTTTCTGAAGCACTGAGGTCTGCTGCCATACAAAATCCAATAGTGGAACTAGTAGCTTGAGTAGAGCCGCTTGCAGAAATACATTCAGCAGCCGGTGCCCCAGCAAATTGAAAATCTTGCAATACCATCGGTGCCAACAATAATCCCGTATCCGCCAAATTACCCGCTGAAGTAGGCTCATCTAAGTTCGAAGTAAAACAAATTTCTCCTGCATTACCACCCGCTACACCAGAGTTTTCAATTTTCGTACAATTTGTCTCTCCATCGTTATTAATTATATTTGTTTCTAAAACAGGCGAAAGACTGGTTTTCTGCAAATTCGAAAATAGATCATAGAGGACATCTGCTATTGTAGAGGCGGAAAATAGTGTTATAGAGCAAATACCAGTTAACAAAATTATTTTTCTTATCATTGTATTTTCCTAAGCAATATGCCAAATGGGGAGAAATAAGGTCATGCAGTAGTTATTTTAATCAAGTATACTTTTTACGCTGAAGAATGCACTTTTTGAATTCCATAACCGTATGATTAAAAATTAAATTTCAGTAATGTGCTCAGGTATTTTAGAGCGTAAACAGTAACTTCACTACCAGCTTGCTTGACTCCCGAAGGCGGTGCTCCCCCTTTGGTCTGTGTAAAAATAAATTAACCATAAAAAGCTGACGTTTTTTTGTGTTAAAAAACTAAAGTAGCCTTACTCTATCCTGAGTCACCCTATAAAATCCTCCCTAACAGACTGAAATATAAGATGCAAGAATCAGGATTAGAAACTTGTCCAAGAAAAAACGGTAAAGCTGTAAGTTGAGACTAACTTTTTTGCCCGTAATTGTAAAGTTGATTATGGTTCTGCTATGCAATGTCTTGAAAAAGCAGTACTATAGCATTCACTAAGGGACGAGAAAGAAATTAATTTACAACTGTCGCAGAATTTTTTTTCGCATTCGAGGCGCTCAAACAGGCGCATAGCAAGCTATGTAACTGCTCGTGTAACGCGGAAGGCGGATCAAAAGGCAAGTCAGTTGTTAAATTTATTTTTAGAACGTTCCTAAACAAGCTTATTGGGTTCCATATTTTCAATAGCTATGTAGTGCTATTGATTCTAATCTATCCCGGAGACTACTGTACAAAAATTATACCAATCTCTAGTAAAACAATTATAAAGGTGGAGAAAATGAAGAGTTTTCAATTGTCGAAAAAATGTGTTTCAACAGGAATTTTATTTAGTTTTTTGGTTTTGTCAGAAGCGGTATTTAGTCAATCCCTGAGCATTGATTTTGAAAAAAATCCTAAATTTGTTCGTCCTGCAAAGACTTTTGGGAGAGCTGGTCCCGCTCAAACCATCAAAATTGATGAGGGAATCACTTTAAAAGGGGGAGTCGTACTTGGACTGCCAAGCTTTACACCCACAACACCTTTTTCCTCATCACCAAATTTATACGGAACAGCAAATCATCCTTCTGGTCGCGTGATTGGGCACCCAAGTCTTGATTCCAAGCTTTCAATAGAAATAACCGAAACAATTGGAGCAACCTCTATCGAAGGTCTTCTTGTTAACGGCCTAAATCGTTCAGGCAGTTATATTATTGAAGCGTTCTCGAACGAAACCTTGGTCGATTCGGTTTCACTTAATAATTTAGCTCCTAATCCAACAGATAGCTTTGCCGTTTTCAAAATAGAAACAGACAGTCAACCCATTACTTCAATTCTATTCTCGCCTGATCTGATTGATGGTGAATGGGATTATTTCATCGATACTATTACTATTAACTCTCCGTCAAACAATCCGGTGCCAATTCCCGCCGGTATTTTGTTGTTTATGTCGGGAATATTAAGTCTCTTTAGTATCAAAACAAAATTTCAGTTACGAGGCCAAGTTTAACCTTAATCCCTTGAGGGAATAAAAATGGGTATAGCTACATTATGATGTAAGTTAGCAATGGACAGCACCATATTGACTGACTTTATCCCAAAACTGCTCCCATCGATTCGAACGCTCCAGGGTTCTCAAGC
>JALXCS010000332.1 GCA_026990815.1 Methylomonas sp.
CTTATCCTTTAACAAAAGAGGTGTTTCTTTGTCGCCGAAGATTTCATCCTTTAATTAACATAGAGCGGGTTTATTGACACAGAATTTTGAACGCCCTCCTTTATACTGTTGGTTTCTGATTTCATAAAAAATATTTAATGCCTGATCTGAACAGCGAGGAACCCGAAAACTGGCTAAATAATTACGGGGATATGCTTTATCGTTATGCTTTATTACGTGTCCGATTAGAAGCAACAGCCGAAGATCTTGTGCAGGAAACCTTATTAGCAGGATTTCAGTCATTTGAAAAATTCGATGGGAAATCTTCTGTCAGAACCTGGTTAATGGGTATTTTGAAGCATAAAATTATCGATTTTTTCAGGAAAAATCGCCATGAAAAAATCTCTTTAAATGATTCGGGTTTAGGAGAAGATTTATTGGCATATCAGTTTGATGAGGAAGGACATTGGAAAACGGATTTAGTTGAATGGAAAACCCCGGACCAAAATCTGAGCGATAAACAATTTCAGCTGATTTTTCAGCAGTGTTTGTCACGATTACCCAAGAAGATGTTAGATCTATTTATGCTGCGGACTATTGAAGGCGTTTCGAGTGAAGATTGTTGTGAAATTTTAGGGTTTGGTTCTAACAATCAACTCTGGGTGGCATTATCCCGAACTCGAATGAAACTGAGGAGTTGTCTTGATATTCAATGGTTTGGGAAAAACTGATCCACTATGCTGAATTGTAAGCAAGTTGTTGATTTGGCTTCGAAAAGTCTTGATGCCTCCTTGCCTTGGCAGCAACGCTGGTCGATGAAATTACATCTGATGATGTGTAAAAACTGTAGCCGATATTTTAAGCAATTAAGGTTTTTGCAAAAAACAATTCAAAATATTGATGAACACGTTACTGAAACCAAGTTGCCAAATGAAGCAAAAAAACGTATCAGGGATAAAATTGCCGATCTAGTTGTCAAAACTAAATAAGTTAGTTATCTACCAGCTAGAACCAACGTTTTTTAATGGGATAAACATAGAAGGAAGGAAATGGCAGAAAAAATACAAATTTTGTGGACACCGGCAGGTCAGAATCTTCCATCATTAGGGTCAAAATCATTTGTCGATGTATCTGATGGAGACACACCTAATATTCGTATGCCTATCCGGATGCTGTCAATTGATACGCCGGAAGTGACTGCCAGATCTGCTAACGTTGCAGCTGCTATTGATGATAACTTTAAGCAACTTGCAGAATGGATTAGAAATCAAATAGCGCCTGTCTCAAAATCATTTCAAGAATATATTATCCCGAAGCTGGAAAATTCTGATGCTGGAACCCTACAGTTCACACAAGGAAAAGACGCTAGCGCTTTTCACAAACAAAAAATAGAAGAAAGGTTAATTAAGCCAGGAACGACAAAAAAAAGAAAACTTTTTATTCGCAGAGCAGAATTCCCATTCGATAATTATGGGCGGTTATTAGCTTATGTGGCACCGTCTTATAACCGAAAAGAAAGAAATAAAATGACTCGTCGTGAACGGGCTACCTTCAATTTTGACTTGATTGAAAGCGGCTGGGCTGCCCCGTTCGTTATATTTCCTAACATTCCCGGCGCGCTTGATCTTCCCTTATATCTTGAAGCTGCTGAAGGAGCCAAAGATTCACGCAAAGGGCAGTATCAGCATAAGCTGTCCATGCCCGGATATGAATATCGAATGTGTGAAAAGCTCTATAAAATCACCAAAAGAATAGTGGCAGGCGATTCGCTTTCATATACAGAACGGTTAGCTTGGCGCAGTCGATATTGTGCCGATATGCGTAACCGTCAACTTGTTGGGCCTGAAGAATATTTCAACATCCCTGAACCTTATCGATTATGGATTTGGCCTGATGATGTACAAAGTACAATCAGTTTGCTGAATCTTGTACCCATGTTTGCTTAAATAAGGAGGTATTCTTGAAAATCAAAACAGTGCCATCAATCGACAAAATTTAAGCTATGGCAATCAGTGTCTTTGACATCTTCAAAATAGGCATTGGCCCTTCCAGTTCACACACTGTAGGGCCAATGCGAGCTGCTTTTTTGTTTGCAAATAAATTAAAGCAAAAGGGGTTAATAAATACTGTTAATGCGCTACCCATAGAGTTGTATGGTTCATTGGGAGCAACCGGTCGTGGACATGGGACTGATAAGGCTGTCATGCTAGGACTTGAAGGTGAAATGCCGCAAGATATTGATCCCGATAGCATAGAACAAAAGTTGGCAATTATTCGTGAGCAAGGCGTTATTCGCCTGTTGAAAAAATATCCAATCCAATTTAACCAAAAACAACATTTGCATTTTTATCGCAAATCTTTGCCTCAACACGCCAATGGTATGCGTTTTATTGCTTATGATGCTGATGGCAGAATGGTTATGCAACAGGAATATTTTTCAGTAGGTGGCGGTTTTGTCGTTAGTGGCGAAAAGCTGAAAAAATCCTCGCCGATTGAGCATCAAGGTAATTTGCCATATCCGTTTCATAATTCTGATGAATTGCTAAAACTTTGCATGTTTCATCGCCGTTCAATTTGCAACATCATGCTAGAAAATGAAAAAGCCAGGTTAAGTGAAATGGAAATTAGGCGAGATTTACTGCATATTTGGGATGTTATGCAAATGTGTGTGCAACGAGGCTTAAGGGAAGAAGGCGCTTTACCTGGGGGAATGAAAGTTAAACGTCGGGCAGCCGATTTGTATCGCCAGCTGAGTGATGAAGCACTTGCTCACACCAACGATGCCCCAGTAGGATGCTTGGATTGGGTTAATTTGTATGCACTAGCTGCCAGTGAAGAAAATGCAGCAGGTGGTCGTGTTGTGACTGCGCCAACTAATGGCGCTGCAGGTATCATTCCATCGGTTCTTCATTATTACTGGGAATTTTGTAAAGGGGCAGATGAAGGAGGCATTATCAGATTTTTATTAACTGCCGGGGCAATCGGCATCTTGTATAAAAAAAATGCTTCGATTTCAGGTGCAGAGGTCGGTTGCCAGGGAGAAGTGGGCGTTGCCTGTTCAATGGCGGCTGGTGCATTGGCTGAAGTACTGGGCGGCACACCAGAGCAAGTAGAAAATGCTGCAGAAATTGGCATGGAACATAATTTAGGCTTGACCTGTGATCCGATTGGAGGATTGGTTCAGATACCATGCATCGAGCGCAATGCCATGGGCGCTGTCAAAGCAATCAATGCAGCACAAATGGCATTAAGAGGCGATGGTACGCACATCGTATCATTAGATCAAGTCATTAGAACCATGCGCCAAACTGGCGCCGATATGAAAAGTAAATACAAGGAAACTTCCAGAGGAGGCCTAGCTGTTAATATTATTGAATGTTGATGATTTGGACCGGTTTTTACGTGATAGTAAATCAATCAAGCTGAATCCAGTCAAACAGCTTTGTTAAAACATTCGGGAAATAGAAGCAAGAACTATGATAAACAAGTAAAGCCAATGCCGGTTCTTGCCCCGGTTAATCTGTAATGATCAAGAAAACCTATAATTTTTGTAACTATTCAGCCAAAAAAATGAAAAAAGGACTTGACAAGATTTTCCCGAAGTTTTTGAAATTTTAGAAGTATTTGCACCACAG
>JALXCS010000333.1 GCA_026990815.1 Methylomonas sp.
GGATGGCGATATTGATACCAATGATGCAAATTTTTCTGTGAGCTTTGCTTTATGATGAGGCAAAAAAAGCCACAAAATCAGCAAGGGATGACGCTAGTCGAAATATTGATAGCTATGCTGATTGGGTTGGTGTTGTTAAGCGGCGTGTTATCAATTTTCACCAACAGCAAGCAGACCTACCGAATGCAGGAGGCGCTTTCAAGATTGCAGGAAAACAGCCGGTTCGCGATGGACTTTATATCAAGGGACGTTCGGCAAGCAGGCTTTTTGGGTTGTAATAGTAATGCGCCAATAGAGAATGTTTTGAATGATCCAACGAATGCGGGGTGGGATATTAGCAATGTTATTCTCGGGTTCAACAATGTTACAGGGTCTTTTTCAACCATTTCAAATGTTGTAACTGGGACAGATGTGATCATTGCTCGTCGGACAGACGATGACGGTACCCCACTGGTATCTCCCTATACCTCCGGCGCTCAAGAATTTGTTGCCACGACATTGAATAATGACTGCCCGACGGCAATGGCTAATACTTGTCATGAAGGGGAAATTGTTATGGTGACAGATTGTGCCAAGTCTTCAGTTTTCCAGATAACAAATACTCAGCTTTCGGGGGGGAAAATCAATGTTGTACATTCCCAAAATTCTTCTGGAACATATACGCCAGGAAATTCTACTCCCAATTTAAGTAATTCTTATGGCGCTGGTTCCAAGTTAGTACAACTAGAAACTTATGCTTATTATATCCGACAAAACCCAGACAATATTAATTCTCTCTATAGGTCAAAGTTGAATATTTCTGGTTTAACAACAGCAGCTCTTACGGCAGAAGAACTGGTGGAGGGTGTCCAAGATATGCAAATTCTTTATGGTGCGGATACAGATACTCCAGCTGATGGTGTAGCTAACTATTATGTTTCTGCAGGTACGTCTGGATTGGATATGACACAGGTTGTGAGTGTCCGCATCAGTTTGTTGATGCAAACCGTTGAAGACAACATTACTTCATCTCCTGTCCCTTATACTTTTAACGGAGCAACTGTTACTCCAACGGACAGGCGGTTACGACGGGTCAATACCTTCACCATTGCCTTGCGCAACCGGCTGATTTAGATGAAAGGGTCAAAAGCAATGCAAAATTCATTAAAACAACAGTCCGGTGTGGTTTTGATGGTCAGTTTGATTTTTATTCTGATGCTATCTTTGATTGGAGTTTCAGGAAGTCAAGTGACTTCAATAGAAGAAAAAATGGCTGGCAATAGTCGGGATCAAAACATTGCCTTTCAAGCGGCTGAAGTGGCATTAAGAGCGGGTGAGCTGGTTATATTCAATCAGACAAATAAGACTGTATTTACTAGTAGTCCAAATAATAATAACGGTTTGTTTTTAGCTAGTGCTAATCCTGATTATAAGGTTGAATCTACTTGGACTAACTCATCAGTCGCTGTAACAACCAACATTCCATTAGTAGCTTCCCAGCCGCGTTATTTTATTGAGTACATCAGTGATAAGCCTTCAGATCCATCTGATCCAAGTTCCACGCCAGCTTCCTATTTTCGTGTAACAGCCAGAGGTGTGGGCAGACAAGACACCACTCGGGTATTTTTACAATCATACTATCGAAAGATTTTTTAATCGTGAAAATGATTCAAATCGTCCAATTTTCGTTCTCAGTTTCAAGCTACCCTGCAGTCAAAGTCGGAGTTTATTTCAATGTTTAGACAAGTTATTAATCGTAATCTTTGGACGGCAATGATTGCTGTCGTTGCCTTGCATTGGACAGCTTATCTTCAAGCAGCACCTGGTAATATTTCTGATAGCCCGGTTTTTGCTGATAGTAATGTGCCGCCAAACGTGTTTTTTGAGGTTGATGATTCGGGGTCGATGGATTGGGAGATATTGACCAAAAAATATTGGCATTATTGCTCTTATGATCGTGATACAGATGGAAATACGGGTAGTGGAAACTGTGGCTTTATAATTGATAATGGACTATTCAGATTATATAGCGGCACTGATTTTCAGTATTATGAGTATTTGTATGATGCAAATGACAATGCATATAGTACTGGGTGTGACTCTAGTCGGCAAACGCTGTATTTATGTAATTCCTCAGTACAAAACGCAGATTGGCGTATTCGTTCCTCGGATGTGAATGTTTTGTATTATGATCCTGAGGTTGATTATACCCCTTGGCAGGGTACTGGAATGTCTGATGCTAGCTTTTCTGATGCAAGAAGCGACCCTCAATCTACGGCGTCAGGGAATAGTGATTCCATTAATCTTGGAACATATAATGGCGGGTTTGTTTATGAAGTCTGGGATGACACACATAGTTTCGATGCTGGTGATGGTCGTCCACAACGTGGTACAAATATCAATAGGAAAGCGGTAGGTGATTCCGATTATGTCGCAGGTTTTGTCGATTTATGGGATGAACATACTAGATATACTGTAACAAGTAATAGTATATTGATTGACAGAGTCACATATTCACCGGACAGTGATGGTCATTTAAATAAAACTGTTACAAGAATAAATACGCTAACTGGTACGCAGACATTGAATGGCAAAACCATTGCTGAGGTCCAACAGAATATAGCCAACTGGTATCAATATTACCGGCGTCGTTCATTTGTTGCAAAAGCTGCAATAGGTAAAGTAGTAACAGGTAACCCTGAAAATCGCTATGGCCTGAATTTTATTAATAATACAAATTTTCCTTTTAATGGGAGTAATACTCCTTTTGTAGAAGTGCCGACTGGTACATCTGCTTTTACCGGCCATAACACAAATTTATTGACAGGATTGTTTAGTCTGAATTGGCCAGCAAATGGCACTCCACTAAGAAGAGGATTAGAGAGAGTTGGTCAATATTTTGATCATAATTCATTAAGTAAACCAAATGACCCAATTGAATATGAGTGCCAACAAAATTTCTCAGTATTAATAACGGATGGGTATTGGAATGGCGGCGATCCCGATAGTGCAATCGGAGATGAAGACGGTGATGGTTATAGCGAAGTAAGTGTTGCTGATGTTGCCAAATATTATTACGATCGAGATTTAAGTAATAAGAATAATAATGTTCCCACAAATATATTTGATTTGGCTAGCTATCAGCACTTGGTTACCTATACAGTTGCTTTTGGGGTCAAAGGTTCGCTCATTGATTCAAATAATGATGGATGGCCTGATAATGGAAGCAATAATTTTTCTGAAAATGATAACTGGGGAGATTTTACTAATTCAGGAAGTCCAGAAAAAATTGATGACCTATGGCATGCAGCTTTTAACAGTAAAGGTGCTTTTGTTGCGGCATCAACACCAATAGAAGTAAGTAAAGCACTTACTAAAGCTATAGGAAGTGTTGGCGACCGTTTAGGTACTGGAGCGTCAGTTGCTTTCAATACTACTTCCTTGTCGTCAGGCTCAAATATTTTTCTTGCTCAATTTAGGAAACAAGGCAACAAATGGGCGGGTGAATTACTTTCTTACTCACTTGACCCGACGACAGGTGATATTTCATCAACGGTAAACTGGAATGCAGCCACGGAATTGAACAACTTGAATACACCAGTGACTTCGAGAAAGATTATTAC
>JALXCS010000334.1:0-4633 GCA_026990815.1 Methylomonas sp.
GCTTTAAGGGTGGCATTAGCTTTTTTTAGTTCGGTATTCGCGTATTGACTAACTTTAGGATCCTTGGATGCTTTTTGGTAATACTGCTCTGCAGCAAGCAGCTTATCGCTCTTTGGCAGTTTTTGGGAGCAACCGCCAACGATAATTGCAATTGATAACATAAGAAGAATTTTTTTTCTGAATTTATGAGTTTTCATGATGGTTCCGTAAGTACTGTGATGAATATTTTTTTATATATTATTGAGGCAGTCCTTGCAGTTGTCTTAGTTGCATTTCTTTAAATTCAAGTAGTTTTTTATAAGTTGCTGCCCGAACTTTACTTTTAGCATATTCAGCATCTGATTGGGCTTGGTCCAAATGCAGTTTGGCTCTAAACGAATTGCCTAATTTTAATTCTTGGTCTGCAAGTTTTAAATTATTCTCTGCGTGTTGAAGTTCACTTCCTGCAATTTCTTGTGATTGTGGGTATCTTTTAACTAACGAGATAATTTTTTTTATGTGTGAAATTTGATCATCAGGTTGATGAGGCTTTGCTGGAGCAGTAGCACAGGAATAAAGGAAAAGTGTTAAGCAATAAATGCTTAAAATTCCTATTTTTTTTAATGAAATTTTCATGTTCTTTCAGGTTGTCATTTATTAGCCATTTGCAGATAATGATAGCAATCTAATTGAACTGAGGCAATGAAGGAATAGCAGTAAATAATTTTTTAATCGAGTCGAGAATTTCAACTCGGAGTAATTTCACGGGAAAATGCGGTATGGTGCCGAGGAGAGGATTTGAACCTCCACGGGGTTGCCCCCACTAGCACCTGAAGCTAGCGTGTCTACCAATTTCACCACCTCGGCAAGTGCTTTGCGATGCAAAATAAGTGAGCTGCGAACTATACCGATTCCGGTATTTTTTGTCAATGAATCATGAGACAATCAGCAGCTATTCCAGATTCTTAAGGATTAACTTGATTACTCTGTTAATGACTCCATAATTTAAATATTCCTTCTCCTGATGGAGAAGGTCGGGATGAGGAGAACATAACAAATATATCAGAGTTGATATTAAGTATTTTTCTGCAACCGATTACTATTCAAAGTCAATAAATTGAACACCCGGAATGACAAAAAAATCAGCCCAATCACCCAAAATTAAAGATCCATTTGCGCAACGTGAAGCGCAGAAATATGGCAACCCCATCCCTAGCCGAGAAGCAATATTACAATTGATTGAACAGGAGGGCAGGCCGTTAAATCGTAAGCAAATTGCAGAACGCTTAGGAATTGAGGATGAAGATCAATTAGAAGCCTTGCGACGTCGTTTGCGGGCTATGGAACGAGATGGTCAGCTTCTGTTCAATCGTAAGCAACGTTATTGCTTAATCGACAACAAGGATTTGATTGCAGGAAGAGTGATTGGCCATGCTGACGGATTTGGCTTTGTAAAACCCGATGACGGATCTAATGACCTGTTTTTATCGCCCAGAGAAATGAAGCAACTCATGCACAATGATCGTGCAGTTGTCAGGGTTGCAGGAGTAGACAGAAAAGGACGGCGTGAAGGCGCGGTTGTTGAAGTTCTGGAGCGAAATACCCAGCGAGTGGTTGGAAGGTTACATCGAGAAAGTGGCATCACATTTGTGGTTCCCGACAAAAAAAATATTGCGCAGGATATTGTTATTCCTAATGAAGAAGTTGGCGATGCAAAACCCGGGCAGATTGTTGTTGCCGAACTCATTGCACAACCCACCAAACGTAATCAACCCATAGGTAGGATTGTTGAGATTCTGGGTGATCATATGGCGCCCGGGATGGAAATTGAGGTTGCTATTCGGGCACATGAATTACCTCATCAATGGTCTGATGATCTATTAACCGAAATCCAGTCGTTAACACAGGATGTACCCGAATCCGCAAAACAGGGCAGGGTCGATTTACGCAAGACGCCATTGGTGACGATTGACGGAGAGGATGCCCGGGATTTTGATGATGCGGTTTATTGCCAGAAAACCAAAAAGGGCTGGAAACTGTTAGTTGCGATCGCGGATGTTTCCCACTATGTGAAATCGGAAACAGCGCTGGATGATGAGGCCAAATTGCGAAGTACCTCGGTATATTTTCCAGAGCGTGTTATTCCAATGTTGCCGGAAATTTTGTCGAATGGCTTGTGCTCGTTAAATCCAAAAGAAGATCGCTTGTGCATAGTGGCCGAGTTAAATATTGATGAGCACGGCAAGCTGTTTCGTTCCCGTTTTTTTGAAGCGGTGATGTGTTCCCATGCGCGACTGACTTATACCGAAGTTGCAGCGATGCTGGTAGATGGCAATAAAAAACTGCAAAAAAAACGTGCCAAACTTTTACCGCACTTACAAGAGATGTATAAGCTCTATAAAGCGATGAGAATTGCCCGTGAACAGCGTGGTGCGATGGATTTTGATACTCAGGAAACCCAAATAGTTTTTGGCAAGAGCCGAAAAATAGAAAAAATTGTACCTGTGGTTCGTAATGATGCACATAAACTTATTGAAGAGTTTATGGTCACTGCAAATACCGCAGCCGCACGATTTTTGATTCGGAAAAAAATCCCGCATTTATTACGTGCGCATGATGGTCCGACGACAGATAAATTAATGACACTAAGAATATTTTTATCAGGGCTTGGTTTGCAGTTGGGAGGAGGAAACAAACCAACCCCTAGAGACTACATGATTTTAATTGAGCAAACCAAGGATCGGCCTGATGCCCATTTAATACAAACTGTCTTGTTGCGTTCACTGTCTCAGGCAGTTTATACACCCGAAAAAAAAGGTCATTTTGGCTTGGCTTTAGATGCCTACACGCATTTTACCTCACCCATCAGGCGTTACCCTGATTTACTGATCCATCGCGCAATTCGCCATTGTTTGCAGGGTAAAAAACCGGAAACCTTTTATTACGGTTATCCGGATATGGTGACATTGGGTGAGCATTGTTCTGCCAATGAAAGACGTGCTGATGAGGCTACGAGGGATGTTGTGAGTTGGTTAAAATGTGAATTTATGATGGACAAGATCGGAGAGGATTTTCCCGGTATTATTTCCGCGGTTACTTCATTTGGATTTTTTGTTGAACTGAATGATATCTATGTTGAAGGTTTGGTTCATATCAGTTCTTTAGGCGAAGATTTCTTTCACTTTGACCCCGCACATTACCAGTTAAAGGGAGAGCGGACCGGAATACGATACCGGCTGGGAGATCCTGTTAAAGTGACCGTTGCCAGGGTTGATCTTGACGAGAAGAAAATTGACTTTAATTTGCTGACAGTTGTTAAAACCAGAAAAAAAACAAAAACAAGAAGAAGGCGCAAGAAATGAAGCCAATCAAGATTTTTGGTGTTCATGCCGTGCAATCAATTGTTGATTATTCACCTGAGAAAATACATCAGGCGTGGATTGCTCAAAACCGGCAGGATCGACGTTTTCAAAAATTAATCGATAGTTTGGTTGAGCATGGAATTCGGCTGGAAAAAGTCGATCGTAAAACGCTTGATAAATTGTCCGAAGGTAAAAATCATCAAGGTATTGTTGTTGATGTGGAAATGCCAACAGCTAAAACAGAATACGAATTAAGGCAGGCAATCATGGATTCATCAGAGCCAGCTTTTTTTCTGGTGATGGATCATATTCAAGATCCACACAATCTGGGTGCTTGTTTGAGAACTGCAGATGCGGTAGGTGTGACTGGCGTGATTATTACCAAGGATCAGGCGGCAGGAATAACTGGGACAGTGTGCAGAGTGGCTTCGGGCGCTGCCGAGACAGTTCCGGTCTATCAGGTTACCAACCTGGTTCGTGTTCTAAACTGGTTAAAAAACCAGGGAATATGGGTTATTGGCGCCGTAGGTGAAGCTGAACAATCCCTGTATCAGACTGATTTTGTCGGTTCAATCGCTTTGGTCGTTGGAGCGGAAGAAAAGGGCTTGCGCCGATTAACACGTGAAAATTGCGATATGCTGGTTAAAATTCCAATGGCTGGCAAAATAGAGAGTTTGAATGTTTCAGTGGCGGCTGGAGTATTAATGTATGAAGCTTTCAGGCAGAGAAATGAATAATTAGGTCTGTAAAAAAGCCCTCTCCGGCGGGAGAGGACAAAATTAATAAACATCCCGCACGTAACGTTTGTCTTTTTTCAATGTATTAACATAGTCAATAGCATCCTGTTCAGGAAGCTTGCCGTGTTCGGCTATAATTTCGTGAAGTGCTGCATCAACATCTTTGGCCATACGATAAGCATCGCCGCAAACGAAAAAGTAACCGCCTTCTTCCAGCCAATTGAATAATTGGGCGCTATGTTCCTTCATGCGATCCTGAACATAAATTTTTTGTTCCTGATCCCTGGAAAAAGCCAGATCAAGCTGCGTCAACAAGCCGGTTTTTTGCATTTCTGCGAGTTCTTCCTTATACAGAAAATCAGTGTCGGCATTGCGGTCACCAAAAAACAGCCAGTTTTTTCCTTTGGCATTGCGGTACTGGCGTTCCTGCAGGAATGCCCTGAAGGGTGCAATTCCGGTTCCTGGCCCGACCATGATCATCGGCAAATCATCGTTTTCAGGCACTTTGAAGATTTTGTTAGGTGCGAAGAAACATTTGACTTCGGTATTTTCATC
>JALXCS010000334.1:4643-11766 GCA_026990815.1 Methylomonas sp.
TTCATCAACTAGATCAGCCAGAAAAGTTGAACAAACGCCTTTGTGTTCCCGGCCATAGCTGTGATACCGGACACTGGCAACGGTTAAATGAACAGTTTCAGGGTATAAATTGCCGCTGGAAGAAATAGAATAGGCGCGATGTTGCAAGGGTTTTAACAAGGCTAAAAATTCGGCGGCAGAAAATTCAACGTTTGGGAATTGCAGTAACAGATCCAGCGTATCTCTTCCCCATAAATAATCAGCCAGTTCGTCTTTATCGCCCGATTCCAGAATACCATTAAGTTCCTGATCTCCCGAACGCAATGCAATTTCGTTGATAAATTCCTTTGCAGGTTGCTTGATTTCAAAATGCACCCGGAGTGCTTCACGAAGCAAGGTTGGTTTGCCATTTACCGGCTCATCTTCGTCACCAGTGCAACCAATGGCTTTAATGATGTCATCAACCAGTTGCGGGCAGTTGACAGGAATGATATTTAAGGCATCGCCTGCTTCATAGTGCAAGCCGGAACCACTGATGGAAAGTTCATAATGACGGGTTTCTTTGGAGGAGCCTGCGCCAGTCAGCAGGCGATTAACCAGCATTTTTGCCGGAAACGGATTTTTGCGATTGTATTTAGGCTTGTCAGATGCAGGGTGTTCGATATCAACGAGGCTGGTTGTCGATCCGTCAGACATTAAAGGGACGACTGAGTTTAACCAGGATTCAGCGGCCTCTTCGTAATCCACATCACAGTCTACCCGTTCTTCAATTCTTGTCGCGCCAAGTTCTGACAGGCGATTGTCCCAGTCGATGCCTGCCTGACAAAATTTGTCATAACTGGTGTCGCCAAGTGCAAGCACGGAATACTTCATGTTTTCAAGTTGCGGCGCGGAATCCTGGCAGATGCTTTCCCAAAGGATTTCAGCATTGTCCGGCATTTCGCCATCTCCATAGGTGCTGGTAATGACTAATAAATATTCAAAGCTCGACAGGGTTTCCAGGTCAATTTCATCCATGCCGTAAACCTTCGGGGTCAAGCCGTGGGTTTTAGCCAATGTGGCGGCATCATGGGCGATGGATTCTGATGTTCCAGTCTGGGTGCCGTAGATAATATGAATAATTCGGGAACTTGCAGGTTTTACGGCGCCGGCAATTTGCACCATGTGGGTATGCATGCCAGCGAAAAATCCATTGAGCCAAGCGCGTTGTAATTCGGTAAAAGGCGCATCATGAGGAATTAATGGTGTTTTCATGTTGATATTCTTTGCTCTTGCATAAAAATTGCCGGCAATTTAAAAAAGACCGGCAATTTTTTGATGTCAATGATTTAAATTTGGATATTTATACTGCTTCTGTGTCTTCTTCCAGCATTTCCAGAACAATATCGTGACTGCACTGCGCGGCCAGATAAGTTTCTACGGAAGGGATGTTAGCCAGCGCGGCACGGTTGATGGCGCTTTGCTCAATAATCCAGGTAGTCGTGCCGATTGAGTAAATGCTTTGTACATCCCGTTTCATTAATGCTGTTTTGTAATCATTCAGACGTTTTTCAGCGGTTAGAATGGCAAGTTGCTTGTCGGTATAATTGCCATAAGCTTCCCGTGTGTCTTTAACAATAGCATCTTGCAGTTTTCTGGCTTGCTGATCAATTAATCGGCTGATCAATTGCTCGTTCGCAGCATCAGAGGAGGGTTCATTGCTTTGTGAAAAGGCGATTTGCCGGGCTTTGTTGATGACAGCAAAACTATTGAGTAATTTAAAGGTCAATGCCGTGTCAGTCTCGCCATAAGCAGGAATTTGGCCATTAAACAAAGGCTGCTGATTATCATTGGCTTTTTTGATTTCCAGAATTTGTTGCTGGGCGAAAGCAACTGATAATTCCTCAATCATGGCTTTTCTGTCCATGGTTTGGGCAATGTGTTCAGCCGTTTGGGTTTTGTATAGCGCTAATGGAATAGCAAATTTGAAATATTGCCGCTCATTTTCCCAATTATTCAAGATTTTACGGGCCTTGCTGGAATCCGCATATTCAGCGTGTTGCTCTAACATGTATAAAATACATTGTTCATGAGCTTTGGCTGAATCAGTTTCATCAGTCAAATCATAAAATATAACTGATGATTTATCATAGTACTGTTCCAATTTATTGTCTGGGTCATATTGATAGGCATTGCCTCCAGACATACCATTACAGACACCATTGCCAAAACTGCCGATATTGAGGACGGCACCATTGGTCATGTATTCACAAGCGAAATCTCCAACACCTTCAACAACAGCCATTGCCCCTGAATTCCGAACGGCAAACCGGTCTCCAGCTTCCCCGTTAATAAATGTTTTTCCGCCACTGGCACCGAATAAAGCAAAGTTGCCAATCAGAACGTTTTCTCTCGGGATTTTTTTGCCACCTCCTGGTGAGCGAATAATAATGGTCCCGCCACTGGCTGTTTTACCAACGCCATCGTTACAAGTGCCGGTATGTTCCATGCGCATGCCGTCATTCAGGAATGCCGCATAACTTTGTCCGGCAGAGCCGGCAGTACGGATAATGATGGTATCGGGAACAAGGTAACGCCGTCCATGATGATTTACATAGATCTGTTTAGATTCTTTGGCTTGCAGTTCAGATAATCCATAAGCCAGAATACGCTCAATATCAATGGCAGTCTGACCACCTACGGTTTTGTTGCGGTTATTAAGTTTGTAATCCTGACCTTCTATAATGAGTTGCTTATTATTGCCATAAATTATCTCGGATTTAACCCTTTCAATAATTTTATCGTCAATACTAAAATCAGCTTCCATGTAAATTGGGTTGCCAACCTTGACGACATCAACTTGTTGCAATAAGGCGGTGAAATCCAGTTGTCCAATCATGTCCTTGTGATTGATCAAATGCAACAAGTCAGTTTGGCCACGAATGTTCAGCAGACTTTTATAGCCAAGTGAAACCAGAATTTCTCTGACTTCGTGGGCTACGTTCATAAAAAATTGCGCCAAAATTCTTGGGTCACCCTTGAATTCTTCATGGGTTGTGGTTAATCCAGCAGGACATTTTACATTACAGTTTTTGGCCATCACGCAGCGCAGCATCATTAAGGCCGTTGTGCCAAATTCAAAGGAATCACCACCAAGAATGGCTGATTTTACAACATCCATGCCACTTTGATGGGCAGCGCTGCAACGCAACACGACTTTGTCTCGCAAGCCGTTGGCAGCCAGTGCCTGATGAACTTCGGCAATGCCGATTTCCGGAGAACGGCCTGTGTTTTTCAGGCTGGTGACAGCAGCCGCACCCGTGCCGCCGGTATTTCCGGCGACATTGATGACATCGGCGCCTGCTTTGGCAACACCAACAGCAATGGTGCCAATACCTTCAGATGAAACCAGTTTGACAACCACTTTAACGCGAGCTGCTTTGGCATCATGAATTAGTTGTCCCAGGTCTTCAATAGAATAGGTATCGTGATGGGGTGGGGGGCTGATCAGTTCCACTTTTGGGGTGCCGCCACGAAGCGCTGCAATTTCAACCGTGACTTTTGGTGCGGGCAATTGGCCGCCTTCGCCTGGTTTTGCGCCTTGGGCGATTTTTATTTCGATTTCTTCGATATTCAAATCAGCCAGGTAACCTGCCCAGACTCCGAATCTCCCGGAAGCAAATTGCTTGATTTTGCTGGAACGCAGCGTGTTGAAACGGCTTGAATGTTCGCCGCCTTCACCGGAGTTGCTCATTGCACCAGCAATGTTGGTGCCGTGAGCGGCTGCTTCATGGGCAGGGCCAATCAAGGCGCCATGGCTCATTGCGCCAGTTGCAAGCGCTGCGGTAATTTCATGGGCGGGTTGAACTTCGCCAAGTGAAACAGATGAAGGGGGAGTTTTGATATTTTGTAAATAATTGGCTAACAAGCCATTACCCTTTTCCGAAACCTGAATATGAATCTGGTCATTGTTGATATTCAGGTCAAATTCTTCATCGGCAAAGCGATCTTTTAAGTGTGCCGCTAAATTTTCCAGACGTGAAGCAACTGGATTTTCTAAAGCAATAACAAATTCTTGTTCAGCTTGTTTTTTAACGGATAAGCCATTAATCAAGAAGTTATTGTTTCCAATCAGGTTTTGTTTGCCCAGGATTGTGTCGAAATCCTGCTTGGTGGAAGCTTTACTGACATCAGCAGGAAAGTGCATGATGTCACGCAAGGCGGCCGGTCTTGCTTCTCTTTCCAGATACAGATTTTCAGTAAAACTGCGATAAGCGGGCGTTATCCCGAATGAGTCAATTTGTTCCGGCGTGCGTTTCTCATAACCTGTGTTCAGATAGGCGATATCTGAGGCGGCATGTGATTTTTCTCTGGTCATATAAAGCACAGGTTCATCGGTCATCTTGATATATTCCCTGACCGCAGTGTTGCCGAAAGTGTGTCCAGCGCCATCCTGGCGTTCTTTAAACAGCCCGAGAAATGGAATATCCTTTTCTTCTTTAACTTCAAGCGCTTTGAAATGCCATTCTGTGGCACTGGCAGCAATATCGGCGTAACGGGCGCCGCCGACCGATGAATGAATATTTGGAAAATAGGGCCTTAATTTGGGCTCTTCGGTATCCAGATAATTGGATTCAAAAAATTCCCCGCCAATATAGCTTTCAGCAGTACATAAACCAAATTTACCCATAGTTTTCATGAGTGATTTTTCTGCCGCTTTCTGGAAATTATCCAGGGCTTTTTGTTGCTCTTCCTTTGTCGAAAAATGACTAATCACCCGATTATGAACACTGAGGGGGCAAATAGCAGATGCGCCAAAGCCCAAAATGGTTGCAATGTCGTGAGGGCTGGCGGCTTGTCCGGTTTCGGCAATCAAGGATGAGTTGAATCGCAGGCCTTTATTGACCAAATGCTGATTTGCGGCCGCAATCATTAACAAAGCCGGAATGGCTGCTTTATCCTTGTGGATATTGATGTCACTTAAAATGATAATGCCGTAACCATTTTGTGCGGCTTGTTCAATTTGTTCGCAGACAGCATGTAATGCCGACTCCAGATTATCTTCATTTTCCTTGTCGTTTTTTGAAGGCGTAAACAGCATGTCTAGCGTGATTACTTTAACAGCATCCTGATTGCGGATTTGCTCCAATTGTGTGCGTTGCAGGATTGGCGAGTTTATAACCAGTTGTTTGCTGGCAGTTTTGGCAAAAGTGGGTTTTGCACCCAGGGCGACTCTTAACGTCATGCCGTCGCTTTCGCGCAGCGAATCCAAGGGAGGATTGGTGACCTGCGCAAACCGCTGGCTGAAATACCGTGACATGCCGCCTTCTTTGCCTGATAAAGCATTAGGGGTAATGCCGTAGCCCATTGCCGATACTTTTTCCAGGCCGGTAGTCAGCATGGGGTCAAGTAAAAACTTGAAACTTTCCTGGTTTAACGAATAAGCGGTATGCCGTTGATTAATATTGAAATATTGGTTTTCTTTTAACTTGTCAAGATTGACGGTTGGCAGTTCATCCAGATGGGTGCATTTTTCATCAAGCAGAGCCTGATAATCTTGCTCTTTTGCCAATCTTTCCATGACTTGATGGCTGGTGTAAGATTTTCCGGTCGAATGGTCGAAATAAAGCATGCCGCCAGCTTCAATGCGTCCGCGCCTTAAAACTTCAGATGCAGGAAAATCAATCTGGCCGGCTTCTGACATAACAGCCAGATAGTCATTGGTTTCAACAGAGCGCAAAGGACGTAAACCGAGCCGGTCAAGCCGTGCGCCAACCCGAATGCCATCGCTGAATACCAGTGCCGCAGGACCGTCGTTTTTTTCTTCATAGAGGCTGAAATATTCCAGCATGGCGCGTACTTCAGGCGATAAGGTGGGGTCATTTTCCCAGGCGGGCGGCATCATTGCCAAAACGGCGGTAACAATATCCAGGTCGTCTTCATTAATTCTCCGGGTCAGGGTTTGGTCGAGACGTCCGGAGTCTGATTGTCCACAAGGAAAGACAATGTGTTTGTTATGTTGTCTGGCAATGGCATTTTCACTTAACCGGTTTTTTTTGTCGGTGTTGAGTTCGCCATTATGTGCCATATACCGAAAAGGCTGGGCCATCATGGTCGCTGGCGCAGTATTGGTAGAGAATCGGGTATGGAAAAATAAAATTGAGACTTCATGATCTTCATTGTAAAGATCAGTAAAATAAGGTATTAATTCAAATGAATTTAGCCGGCCTTTATAAACTTGAGTGCGAGAACTCATGGATAACGGGTAAAAACCATTGAGTTCCGGACGGCCAAAGCCTTCAACTTCAATATCCAGCAGGACTTTTTGAATATATTTTTCATATTCGTCCTGAGAGGCAGAATTTAAAGTTTTTGGGCGTCCAAAAATAACCTGTTTGATCGGCAGTTGCGCTTTTACTGCAGCCTTATTGATGACACTGTTATCAACCGGAACATCCCGCCAGGTAAAAATTGGCAGATCAGCTTTTGCCAGGTATTTTTCGACCAGTTCGATTGCCGCTGAATCATAATGGCTGTGGTCTTCGGGGAAAAAGAAATTCGCAACACCAAAATTGCCCGGTTCCAGATCAGGTTTTTGGGTGATTTTACGGAAAAATTTTAACGATAAATCAATATTCACCCCGGCGCCATCGCCAATTCCCTCCGCGCTCATGCCGCCGCGATGCGGAATCGTGCATAGCGTTTCATTCGTCAAGGTTAATAACTGATGGGTTTGCTTGCCTTGTTTATGAGTAATAAACCCCACGCCGCAACTATCTCTGGATAGCTCAGGATTATGAAGTGTTTTGCGTTTGTTTTTGGAGGAATTAGCCATCATCATTTTGCCGCAATTACCCAGGTTCCCGATTAAAACATTCATCAAAGTTGAGTCAAAATTTAGTGAAAATTCTCTATTCTAACATTGACTTAATGTTTTGTCATTTCAGTTGAGCGGTTTGCCAGGGCAATCGGGTTTAAAATCAGTTGAAATTATAATTTAGATGAGGTATTAAAGCTATCATTTTGATTTTATAATGACAGAGCAACCCATAGCCTCAATTATTCACCATTTTTCAAGTATTGAAGACCCAAGAAGAAACAGACTCAAAAAACATCAACTCAGTGATATATTTTTCATCACACTTTGCGCGACCATTTGTGGTGC
>JALXCS010000335.1 GCA_026990815.1 Methylomonas sp.
GTAATATAGCGATCAGATAATTCTGCGGCTACACGAAGACCTTCTATTGAATATTTAATATCATGATGTTCTTCAAAACGGGTTTTAAGTCCCTGCAAGATTTTAAATGTGTCATCCACCGATGGCTCAATGATGTCAACTTTCTGAAAGCGTCTTGCCAAAGCATGATCTTTTTCAAAAATACCACGAAATTCCTGATAGGTTGTCGAGCCTATGCATCGTAATTGGCCTGATGCTAACATCGGTTTGATCAGATTGGAGGCATCCATTACTCCACCTGAGGCTGAGCCAGCACCAATGATAGTATGTATTTCATCAATAAATAAAATTGATTTTGGCTCTTTTTTAAGTTGATTCATCAATGTTTTAAGGCGTTTTTCAAAATCTCCACGATATTTTGTGCCAGCTACCAGAGCGCCCAGATCCAGGGAATAAATAATGCTGTTGTTTAAAACCTCAGGAACTTCTTCCTCGACTATTTTTTTCGCTAAACCTTCTGCAATTGCAGTCTTTCCAACACCTGCTTCGCCAACTAAAAGCGGGTTGTTTTTTCTGCGTCGGCATAAGATCTGAATAGTTCTTTCAATCTCATCTTCGCGACCAATTAAAGGGTCAATTTTTCCTTCGAAAGCCTCCTGGTTCAAATTAGTAGCATATTTTTCCAGAGGACTTTCAGATTGTTCCTGAATGCTTGCATCGCCAGTTTCAGCATCTGGTGATGACGATGATTCTGTTTCATCATCTTGGGTGACCTTGGAAATACCATGGGCAAGAAAATTAACGACATCCAGTCGATTGATATCCTGCTTGTGCAAGAGGTATATAGCGTGAGAATCTTGTTCGCTGAATAATGCGACCAGTAAATTTGCCCCGGTCACTTCTTTTTTATCAGAAGCTTGAACATGAAAAACCGCTCTTTGCAGTACCCGCTGAAAGCCGAGGGTGGGTTGGGTTTCTCTTTGAACGCCCTGGGGAATGAGAGAAATAGTTTCGTCAATAAATTGTGTTAGCTCACCACGAAGTGCATTAGCATTGCAGTTACATGCTTTTAAAACTGTAATTGCAGAGCTGTTATCCAGTAATGCCAACAACAGATGCTCCACCGTGATGAATTCATGGCGTTTTTCATGGGCATTTTTAAATGCCTGGTTAAGAGTAAATTCTAGTTCTTTATTTAGCATGTCTGCTCCTACTTATGCCTCTTCCATTGAACATAACAATGGATGCTGATGTTCTCGGGAATAGTCATTAACTATTTGTACTTTTGTCTCGGCTACATCTTTGGAAAAAACGCCGCAAACGCCAATGCCACGGGTGTGAACATGGAGCATGACTTGGGTCGCCTTTTCTTCAGGCATGGCAAAAAATTGAGTCAATACCTCGATAACAAAATCCATCGGGGTAAAATCATCATTTATTAGGACCACTTTATATAGCGGTGGTTTCTTTAATTTCGGTTTCGCTTCCTGGACAGTCAGATCGCTGTCATGGTCTCCAAATTGGTCTGATTCGTTCATGGTTAATGATAACTAACTTATCGAAAATACTCCCTATACTATAGGGGCTGTTGCATGCATTTTCAATACATGCTCGTCTCATTTTAAGAATTAATTTTCCGCAATCCTTCATTTATGGGATGTAATGTAAAAAAAAGCCTTTTTTATTTGAAATCAGACGTTTCAGCAATTTTTCCTGGCTGAAGGTGATCGTGTTAAGCTCCAGAATAAAAAAGCCAAGTATTGTAGAACTTCATATAGCCTCTTTTTATCGATATCGAGTAAACTAGTGAATTTTTCATGTTACGGGGAATATATCATGGTTTGGAAGCCGCATGTTACTGTGGCAGCAGTTATTGAACGTGAAAAGCGGTTTTTGTTTGTCGAAGAGGAAACCTCGAATGGTCTCGCATTCAATCAGCCGGCAGGGCATTTAGAAGAAGGTGAGGATTTAATTGCGGCAGTTAAGCGTGAAGTTATTGAAGAAACTGCCTGGCAATTTGAACCGGAAAATATAGTCGCCATTCAGCTTTGGCGACATTCGCCTGAACACCCTAGTTTTTTGAGGGTCTGTTTTGCGGGTTATTGTCATTCGTACAATCCTGAACTTCAGTTAGATGAAGGTATTGTGGCAACGCACTGGTTGACCTGTGATCAAATTGCTGAACAGCAAGAGCGTTTAAGAAGTCCGTTGGTATTAATGTCAGTTGATCATTATTTGAACGGAGAGCGTTATCCTTTGTCTATGCTTAAGTCATTAATTGATTAAGTCATGAGTAAAAATATCGTAGTTGGGATGTCCGGAGGGGTCGATTCTTCAGTGACAGCATTGAAATTGCTCGAACAAGGTCATCAGGTGACCGGTTTGTTTATGAAAAACTGGGAGGAAGATGACGGCACAGAATATTGTACAGCGATAGACGATTTGGCCGATGCTCAACAAGTTTGTGACAAGCTGGGTATTCCATTAAAAACAATCAATTTTGCAGCGGAATATTGGGAAGAAGTTTTTGAAGTATTTTTGTCTGAATTCAAGAAAGGGCGCACTCCTAATCCTGATATTCTTTGCAACAAGCATGTGAAATTTAAGGCTTTTCTGGATTATGCGATTGAAGATCTGAAAGCTGATTATATTGCCACTGGCCATTATGCACGGGTTGCTGAAAACAATGGCGAGTACTTTTTGTTAAAAGGTATTGATCCCAATAAAGAGCAAAGCTATTTTTTATATACTATGGGACAAAAACAGCTTTCAAAAACCTTGTTTCCTATTGGTCATTTACATAAGCCTGAGATTAGAAAAATAGCTGAAGCGGCTGGCTTTGACAATTCTGGAAAAAAAGATAGTACCGGCATTTGTTTTATTGGTGAAAGGAAATTCAAGGAGTTTCTGGAGCGTTATTTACCTGCCCAACCTGGAGAAATGTGCACCCCGGAGGGTCAATATATTGCCGAGCATCAAGGTCTGATGTACTACACATTGGGTCAAAGACAAGGGCTGGGGATTGGTGGCGTGAAAAACGCTCCTGATGAACCTTGGTATGTGCTGGATAAAGATTTGGCAAACAATATTTTAATTGTTGGGCAAGGCCACAACCATCCTCGAATGTTTCATAATATCCTAGAAGCAGGCCAAATGGACTGGTGTAGTAACAGACCTTTAGATGAATCAATGAGATGCCGTGTCAAAACACGTTATCGGCAAAAGGATCAGGATTGTGTTATTGAACCGTTAGGTCAAAATTGTTGTAAAGTTATTTTTGATCAACCTCAACGTGCGATTACCCCCGGGCAATCAGTAGTATTTTATGATGATGAAATTTGCCTCGGGGGCGGGGTTATCGAATCGATAAGTAATGTATAACATCAAGAATTAACATTGGGGAACTCCAAAAAATCTCACAAACTCCGATTGTAGCAAAGGGCGGTGCTCGAAATCCTCATGTATGACTCATACACTGCGGTTTCTGTACTTCGTCTGTTTTATTAGACGACAATTACCCTGTCCGGTCGGCGACAATTATCTTGACCGGTTGAGTGAAATACCAGATAAACGAACTTTTTCCCAAAAAGGAGGTTCATTTGTCTGGTTTACAC
>JALXCS010000336.1 GCA_026990815.1 Methylomonas sp.
CCCCTCATGAAGTTTTTTTTGGAAATGCTCAGCGTAAGGTTGTATGAATACTAAAATTGCACTTCGGAGTTGAATTCGCGCATTTCATTATTACAGAGTTATCAGTTTTATTCTCTATAGGAAAAAAACTGTATTTAGTTTTCATAACGAACCAGCAGGAACTACCTCCGGCTATTTTAAAAGTTTTAACCAAGCCACCGACCAGTCTAAAGATACTTTAACTGCCCCCTTCACCAGCTCACATGGCTGGTATTGGGAAAACAAAACATCAACCCCTATAAAAGTGACTTTAAAAACCAAAGGACAATATCAAATAAAGGGTTTAATATTATGAGCAAAAGCTTGTTCCACGACAAAAAATTAACGCACTCCTAAATTCTGTCTTTCAACGCCTAATTTTTCGAGTCACCTGATGCACTGCCTATGACCAGTGCGGAAAACCATGTACTTTATTTAACATAATTCACTGATCTATAAGTATTACTCTCAACTTGCGCTAATTCTGTGTTATTGGCCTGTTCAAAAACAGTTGCCTGTCAATTTTTTTTACAGTATTATCAAGCCCTGTATAATCAGTTAATTACATGTATCATTTAATGTAATTGATTTCTGACACAATTATAATAAAAACCCGCAGTATCTTGATTTTTAAAGAGGGGCTATCATGGGATCTATTTTTTTTATCGCTGCTTCATTTTTGGCAGCTATCTTTCTGATTTCCAACATATACAAACGCAGCAATAAAAAAACCGCCTATATCCTGTCTGGCTATGGCAAAGAACAAATTCTCCTGGATAAAAGCGCATTTGTCTTGCCGATTCTTCATCAAGTAATTCCGGTCAATTTGAACACTCAATGCCTGAATGTAAAAGCCAAGGAGAATTCCGCCCTATTCACAAAGGACCACTTGAAACTAGATGCTTCATTTGATTTTTACATAAGGGTGCCAGCAGATGAAAACCATATCCTTAAAGCAGGTCAAGCACTAGGGAATTTAACCACAAAAAAATCAGCCTTAAAAAAATTTTTAAAAGGCAAATTGGAATACAGTTTACGGCAAACCGCCGCATCGCTTTCGATGCTGGAAATACTCCAGCAACAAGTGAGTTTTTCAGAAAAAATCCACTCTCAGTTAGAAACTGAATTACAAAAAAATGGCTTATTACTTGAATCGGTTTCAGTTCAGGCTATCAGTCCAACAGCCATTGATTTTTATCACGACGCAAATTTAATAGAAAAACAGGCCAAAACCCAACTGATTTCAAAAATTAATGTAGAAATAAAAAACCAGGAAATTGAATCTGAAAAATTACTTCTTGAAATTGAAAAGAAAAAACAAACCATGCGGCTTGAGCAAGAAAAACAGATTAATTTATGTCGTATAGCAATAGAGTCCGATGTTGCGAAAGAGCAATTACATATGCGCACTGAACTTACAAAGGTTGAGTTAGCAAAGCACCATGAATTGGAATTAGAAAAACAAATACTTGAAACCGAGCTGGAAAGGCAAAGACAAGAGAAAATAAAACTCAGTGCAAAAATTCAGAAAACCAAGGAAATTGCCTTGGCCGAACAGGAAACAGAATTTGAATTGGCAAAAAAAGAACAAATGGCGGAACTAGAAATCAAGCAAATATTAGAAGTCGCCCAAGCGAAAAAAAAAGCCGCAGCAATCTTTGCTGAGACAGAAAAAATCAAAGCGGAAGCCAAAATCAAGGCCTCACAAATAATAAATGACCTGGAAAAACAAAAATTTGATATCACTGCCGAAGGGATCAAACAAATTAATTCCGTAATTGGCGCACTCTGCCAAAGTGACTTCCCCGAAAGACTGCATGATAATCTCATATCCGTTATTTCCGGCCTGGTCGATTCGAAAAACGATCCCGTTCTTCGTTCTGGCTCCAGGATAAGCAATATGCAACTCGTTACCGAACAACATGACAACAATAACAGCAGCAAAAAAAGGGACAAACTACAAGCTCTGCTAAATGAAGCTAACAGCTCAATGAATCAAGAACAGGACTTACCTGGAAATTTTGATCTTGAAGCACTTGCTACCACACCACAATTAAGAAAAACCGGGAAAGTAGGTCTGCAATAAAGCAGTTTTAGAAAATCTTAAAAGAGCCCCCTTCCGGGGAGGTAAAGGTTCTATACAACTGGTTATTATCAATCGAAATCTAAACAGTAACGGAAACAAGAAATCTGCGAATTGGCCTCCCAGAACATTAGCATTCCCCATATTTCTGATCAGCAGAAAAAGTAACTACTGAGGCCCGGGCAGAGCTCGCTGTTCAACCAAAGTCAAGACAAAACCATTGGCTTCTTCTATTGATTTTTCCATGGCTCTGATAAGCTGGGCGATATCCAGACTAATCTCGAGAAACTCATGCTGTAAAGCAGCGATAGCCTGAGCATTCAGATTATGTTTTAAAAACAACACTTGATCTTTGAAAGCCGCCAAAACTGGCTGTATTTTGTCTTCAGCCTGGCGCATGGTTTTTATTAATCGGCTATAGCGTTGCCTTGATGATTTTAATTTGGTACGGCTTTGGGCACGTAGGGAACGATTCGTGTACTGCTCAAGCTCAGCTTCCCACTCAACAAATAAGGCTTCTGAAACTTCCTCAATGGATAAAATCCTTTCCCGGACACTATTGGCTTTAGCCTGACTTAGATCTAACTGGTGTTTAAGAATTTTATAGCGAACATCCAGACTTCCCGCCTCAACCTGCAGTAAATCACGAAAACGCTCCAAAGCATCTTCAAACTGGGTTTTAGTTTCTTCCAGACTGACGCATGCTTCTTCAACCCTGCAAACCACAATATCCCGCTTATGGTGCCCTACTGATTCCTTTGCCCGGTAATAAAGATGCCGACATTTTCTAAGAAAATACCCAATCACCAAATCCAGGGTTTGTTTCGCCATTTCTTCTTGAACAGTACGAGATGAGCTTTGTTGTTTTTTGGATTCTGCCATTTATTTTACAAACCAGGAATTAAAAGAATCAATATCTCCACGGTTGATAACCTTGATCTGAGAATTTAGCTTGTTAGCATACTGGGTAAAAGCTTTATCGACAATACCCTTTCGAATTAATTCCTCAATTGAGTACCGCCGTGGAATTAAAGTTGATTTTACTAAAATCAGATTTGTTGCTAAAAGCTGTTCAGCCAACCATGCAGCCAAACTATCCGAGGTAATATCCCAGCTTGCTGGAATCCCTGCCTTATTTAACATTTCTATTTTCGGCGTCCAGACAACTGTTTTTTTGGCTTCAAGCGAACTAGTGATATGTAATAATGAACTTGCCAACTTTAACTGAGGCTGGATACCTTGAAAAAGCAAAGCCATTTGCTGCATTGCCAAAATTGCCATTTGATGGGCATTTTGATCCTGAAAACCCCATTGCTTTTGAGTGATGCGCACCTGATCAGCAAAACCACCGCCGCCAGGGACAATGACAAGCTTGGCTTGATTGTGTTGTACAATTTTATCCAGCCACGCTTTTAATAAAGGTGATTTCGTCAAACTGCCCCCCAGTTTGACCACCCCGATTTGTGACATGAACTAGCCCTTCATCTGATTAATCACCTCAATCAGAGCTGCGGCTTTGTCAAAACTCTCCTGATATTCCTCTTCTAATATCGAATCCTGAACAATACCGCCACCTGCAGAAAAATAAATTTTATTTTGGTGATAAGTCATGGTACGTATGGCAATATTGGTATCCATATTACCATCAAAACCAATATATCCGATTGAACCACAATAAACACCACGTCGATCAGGCTCTAATTCTTCAATAATTTCCATAGCCCTAATTTTTGGGGCCCCAGTAATGGAGCCACCAGGAAAACAACTTCTTAATAAATCCAGTGAATGCTTCCCTTTCTGCAAAGTACCTGTGATGGTGCTAACCAGATGATGCACGGTAGCATAGCTTTCGACAGAAAATAATCTGGGCACTTTCACCGAACCAATTTTACAGGTTTTGCTTAAATCATTGCGCAATAAATCAACGATCATGACATTTTCTGCACGATCTTTTTCACTTTGCCGAAGCTGTTCGATCTGAAATTGATTCTCTATAAGGTCTTTTCTACGGGGTCGTGTCCCCTTGATTGGACGGGTCTCAACAAAATTTCCAGTTACTTGAAGAAAGCGTTCCGGTGAGGAACTCAACACCTGCGCACCAGGAATATTAAGATAACTAGCGAAAGGCGCAGCATTTAGCTCCCTTAATTTCAAGTAGGCTTGCCAGGGGTCACCTGAACATTCCACACTGAATCGCTGGGATAAATTGACCTGATAACAATCCCCTTCTCGTAAATAGTATTTTACTTTAGAAAAGGCTTTAGCGTAGGATTCCCTGGTCATGTTCGATGCTACGTTGGCCAACACCTTAAAATTTTCCGTTTTGGTTATCTTTTGAATGGAGCTGAATTGCTCTTGCAATTCTGACCAGTCTATTTCTGAATGCTCCTGCCCAACCAGACAGCTTCGCTTTAATTGATGATCAACAATAACAGCCCACTGATATATCCCAATCGCCATTTCAGGAATCTTCTCTGAAGATCCGGCCACCTCAGGCAATCGCTCCAGCCTCCGCGCCAAATCGTAGGAAAAATAACCAATAGCGCCACCATTAAATGGCAAACCTTTTATTCCAGGATGATATTCACCTAGCTGCTGTTTGAGAAGGGAAAACGGATCTTCGGTAAATTGTTTTACTGTGCCATTCTGATTTATGTCAGTTACGCTCCCTTTTGTTACTAAAGTACAAACAGGGTTAGCGGCTAAAATATCAAAACGACCGTACTGACTATTGGGCGCACCACTGTCAAGAAAAACCGACCATAGCCTATTTGCTAAAGGAGCAAAAAGCTTAGCACTGTCTTTAAAATAAGGTAGCGAAATAATCTTGACTTTTGGCGATAACATTCAGTTAGTTTAAAGACAATCTTGCCAAATCGCTAACTGCAACAGCTGGAGCACAATCAGCAATACTCATTTCAGAATCGATAGCGGATGAATTAAACAAGTCTTCAAAGTCAATATAGGGATAATCCAAACGATTTGCCAACTCTTTAACCAAAAACCGGCCAATGCCAGCGCCAACCAAACAGGCATTTGAATCTATCAAGCCTCTAGAAAGCTGTCTCTCGCATGCCTTTTGCAATCTACTTAATTGCATGGAACGAATATTTTTAGCCAACTGTCGCCATTGCTCATGCTCACTTGCTTGGTAATCGCAGCCTATCATGCGCGCCAGTCTTTTTCCACTACAGGCCTCGGTTTTTTCGCCATTGTCCGCAGCAGCCATCTGATCATGTGATTCATTCAGTTCACCAGTCAAACGATACACATCTGCCATAGTGGCAAAATACTCGGCCATAACACCGACTCTGTGTCCATTAAAATCAACTTCGGGCGAAATAGACATCACCGGCGTCCGGATAATGCCAGTATAAACCATCTCTTCAACTGTCAATCGCTCAAAATCAGTGGTTCCACGCATTTGAACCGTAGCATCTCTGCACACAATGATATCTGTCGTGGTGCTGCCAATATCGACAAACAACCCGGTTTTAATTGTCTTTGCTACAACGGTTGCGCTCGCCAACCAATTTGCAGAAGCAATATCATTGGCCGTATCTTGCGAAAGCTGTTCTGGAGCAATAAAGCCTTTGTTTCCAGCAAACAGGGTAATGCTTTCTTGACCGAACCGATGAGCGATATAATCAACAATGGCCGAAACCCCCTGCTGCCTACAGGGAAACACATCCACCAGTTCACCAGTCATCGTCACTGCATGTAATATCGGTTGTTCTGGAATTGACTCCATTACCGCATCAATCGCAACACCCAATTCATTCAGTCCTTTCCATAAAAGACACGACTGCTGGATAACTGCTAAAATTTTTCCACTAGAATCCATCATGGCCACTTTAAGATGTGCACCACCTATGTCCCAACCAATTATTACATCTAACATTTCCAGTGTATTTTTCGTTATCGAAAATGACAGTGTCTAAAAGGTTGACAGGTTATGGAGATCGTTACGAGACGAATAGAAAAACTGCACTCGATTTACCACTGTCGCAGTAGGATCATCTTTAGCCCGATAGCCACCTAGGAAAAACTGCCAAGAAAAGAATCAACATCAACTTCTGAAAAAGGCCAAAATAACTCCGTCCCGGTTTCTTTATGATATAAAACTGGGATTTTAACAGCATATTTATCCTGCCATTTTTCTTGTTCAGCAATGTCAATGTATTCCAATTGCTGTTGTTGAATTTTTTTTTTGATAATAGCTTCAGCTTGCTCGCAAAGGTGACATCCCGAAGTTCCAAATAATATATATCCCATTACTTTCTAAGAGCTTTTTGCAATTTTTTCTAGATACCCCATAAACAGGGCGGAAATAACTAATGCCAAATGAATAATCACATACCACATGATCTTGTCATTATGGGTATGCTCAACATTCATAAAAATTTTCAGCAAATGGATGGACGAAATGGCAACAACCGAAGAAGCTACCTTCAATTTTAATGAACCATAATCGTGCTTTCCCAACCAATCAAGTTTTTCAGCATCTTCAGTAAGACTCAACTGAGAAACAAAATTTTCATAGCCACTGAACATAACAATAACCAATAAACTTCCTACCAAAATCAAGTCAATCAACGATAAGGCGGTAAGAATTAGCTGGGATTCCTTGATTTCCATAATTAGTGGAAAAATGTGAAAAACTTCTTGGAAAAACTTGACGGCCAACATGATTAGAATCAGACTCATCCCGAAGTAGATAGGCGCTAAAATCCACCGACTAGCATACAAGGCTCTCTCCATCACTCTTTCCAACGAAGAATCGCTTGCTTTTTTATGCATAATTAATGATGGATGTGTGCTGATAGCCACCGTTCTGCAACATCCCTGCTCATTCCTTTTCGTTTTGCGTAGTCTTCAAGTTGATCTTCAGTAATTTTTCCGACATTAAAATAACGTGATTCAGGATGGGCAAAATACCAACCGCTAACAGCAGCTGTCGGATACATCGCATAACTTTCCGTTAATTCAATACTGGTATTTTCTGTCACATTAAGCAACTCAAACAACTTACCTTTTTCGGTATGATCAGGACAAGCAGGATACCCAGGTGCGGGCCGGATTCCTTGATAGGCTTCTTCAATAAGCTGATCATTAGGGTAATCTTCATCCAGTGCGTAACCCCAATATTCTTTTCTGACTTTTGCATGCATATATTCTGCTAAAGCCTCAGCCAATCGATCGGCAAGTGCTTTCAACATAATTGAGTTGTAATCATCATGATCTTCCTCAAATTGCTGAATCTTTTCTTCAATACCAATACCAGTGGTAACAGCGAACCCGCCAATATAATCGGCTTTGCCGCTTGCCACTGGCGCAATAAAGTCGGCAAGACAGTAATTGGGCTGACCGGGCGCCTTGACGTTTTGCTGCCTGAGATGATGCAGTGTTTCCAGTTTTTCATTACGCTGTTCATCACGATAAAGAACAATATCATCGCCTTCGCTGTTTGCCGGAAAAAAACCAATGACTGCTCTAGCAGTCAACCATTTCTCAGCAACAATTTGTTCCAACATTTTCTGGGCGTCAGCAAACAATATTTTTGCCTGCCCACCGACCACCACATCATCAAGAATTTTTGGATACTTCCCGGCCAACTCCCAAGTCTGAAAAAAAGGTGTCCAGTCAATATAAGCAACCAGCTCTTTTAACGGCAAATCATCCAAAACTTTGGTTCCCAAAAAGCTTGGTTTTACAGGCTCATGGCCATCATAAACAAAACGATTCAGGCGCGCTTTTTCCAAATCATGCTGATTAATTTTAGCTTTCTTACCTTTATGCCGTATTCTGACTTGCTCATATTCTTCCTTAATCTTCTGGGTAAATTCTTCCTTGAATTCCTGAGTAAGTAGATTGCCTGCAACACCAACACTTCGAGATGCATCAGGGACATAGACAGTAACCCCATGATAATTTTCATCAATTTTGACAGCAGTATGAGCGCGCGAGGTGGTCGCACCCCCGATCATAACCGGAATCTCAAATCCTTGCCGTTCCATTTCTTTTGCAACATGGACCATTTCATCCAAAGAAGGCGTAATGAGACCGCTCAGACCAATAATATCAACATTTTCCTCCCTGGCAGTTTGCAAAATCTTTTCGGTTGGCACCATCACACCCAAATCGACAATATCATAATTGTTACATTGCAAAACAACCGCAACAATATTCTTGCCAATATCGTGAACATCACCTTTCACCGTAGCCATCAAAATCTTACCATTCGCCTCTCTTTCTCCATCTTTTTCAGCATCCATAAAAGGCATGAGATAGGCCACCGCTTTTTTCATTACCCGTGCAGATTTGACGACCTGAGGTAAAAACATTTTGCCTTCGCCAAACAAATCACCTACCACATTCATACCATCCATTAACGGGCCTTCAATGACATGCAGCGGTTTCTCAGCTACTTGACGCGCCGCTTCGGTATCTTCCTCAATAAAATCGGCAACCCCTTTAACCAAGGCGTGTTCGAGTCTCTTGTGAGGTAGCCAACTGCGCCACTCCAGGTCTTCCTTTTTTTCTGCAGTAGAACCATCGCCACGATACTTTTCAGCAATATCCAGTAATTTTTCTGTGGCTCCAGGATGGCGATTTAATACAACATCCTCGACAGTATTTCGTAATTCTTCTGGAATATCATCATAAATAGCCAACTGCCCTGCATTAACAATCCCCATGTCCATACCAGCTTTAATGGCATGATAAAGAAATACCGCATGGATCGCCTCTCTAACAGGATTATTGCCCCGAAAAGAAAATGAAACATTGGAAACCCCACCAGATACCAAAGCATGTGGCAATGTTTTTTTGATTTCACGTGTCGCTTCGATAAAATCTACACCGTAATTATCATGCTCCTCAATACCAGTTGCGATGGCAAAAATATTGGGATCAAAGATTATATCTTCCGGCGGAAAACCTATTTTTTCCCTCAAAATTCGATAAGCCCGCTGGCAAATTTCTATTTTTCTTTCCTTGGTATCGGCCTGACCTTCTTCATCAAAAGCCATAATAATGGACGCTGCGCCATATCGGCGAACCAGTTTCGCCTGGCGAATAAAATTTTCCTCACCTTCCTTAAGCGAGATGGAATTAACTACGCCCTTGCCCTGAATGCACTTTAATCCCGCTTCGAGGATATCCCACTTTGATGAATCGATCATAATGGGGACTTTGGAAATATCCGGTTCCGATGCGATGAGATTTAAAAACCGCACCATCGCTTCTTTGGAATCCAGCATCCCCTCATCCATGTTGATGTCAATGATCTGCGCGCCATTTTCAACTTGCTGGCGCGCCACATCTAATGCTGTTTCAAAATCACCTTCAACAATCAAGCGCTTGAACTTCGCAGAACCCGTCACATTGGTTCGCTCACCAACATTGACAAAGAGTGAATCCGGACCAATATTCATTGGCTCCAGACCTGCCAACCGACATTGTTTTTCTATTTGGGGAACAACCCGGGGTGGATGTTTTTGTACCGCCTCGATGATGGCCTTGATATGATCAGGAGAAGTTCCGCAACACCCCCCGATAATATTCAGATAACCGTTTTTCGCCCAATCCTCAAGCTCTTTAGCCATATCTTCGGGAGACTCATCATACTCGCCAAATTCATTAGGCAATCCTGCATTGGGGTGAGCCGAAACATGGGTATTGGCAATATTGGATAATTCCTCGATATATTGGCGTAATTCTTTGGCCCCCAATGCACAGTTAAAACCAAATGAAACCGGCTCGATATGATTTAGGGAATTCCAGAATGCTTCGGCTGTTTGGCCTGACAAGGTTCGTCCTGATGCGTCTGTAATGGTGCCGGAAATCATCACTGGCAACTTAAAGCCCAGCTTTACAAAATATTGGTCAACGGCAAAAATTGCCGCCTTGGCATTCAAGGTATCAAAAACCGTTTCAATCAGGATAATATCAGCGCCACCCTCGATTAAACCGCTTACCGCTTCTGTATACGCAACGACTAACTCATCAAAAGTTACATTTCTGAAGCCAGGATCATTGACATCGGGTGAAATTGAGGCAGTTCTGTTGGTTGGCCCAAGAACACCCGCTACAAATCTGGGTTTGTCTGGTGTTTCCCGGGTAAATTCCTGGGCGACTTGTTTTGCCAACCTGGCAGATTCTACATTAATTTCATAGGCCAGGGACTCCATATTATAGTCAGCCATGGCAATGGTCGTTGCGTTGAAGGTATTGGTTTCGACAATATCAACGCCGACATCAAAATAAGCTTTGTGGATTGCTTTAATGATTTCTGGCTGCGTTAATGACAGCAGGTCATTATTGCCCTTTAAATCGGATTGCCAATCAGCAAAACGCTGACCACGATAATCCTTTTCTTCCAGTTTGTAACTCTGGATCATGGTACCCATTGCTCCATCCAGAAACAGGATACGCTTTGAAAGTTGCTGTTTAAATAGATCGTTGCTATTCATAAATTTCTGTCAAAATCATGTGGTTATCTTTTTTAACTATACCTCCCTTGACACATATAGGACCCGGAGAAACCATAATGATTCGTAAAGAAGCAACCATTTCACAAGGAAACATCAACAGCTGATTTCCCCTTATCTATAAAGAGGTTTTTTTCTATCCAAGTTTACACTCTAGTATAAATACTTTAAGTAATTTTTTAGCAGAAACCTAGGTTTGTATACTTTTAACAAACGAATATTGCACAACAATCTTTGTAAAATACTCTTATTTGTACTTCATCATTCTACAATTTCTCAGGCTTACATCCTCAGCCAAATTAGCAAATAAAAAAGCCCAAGCGAAACTTGGGCTTTTTTGATAACAAATAGTAAAAACTACTGTTGGCTAGCCTTAAAACTTCGACCAATATCGATAAACATCTCTTTGATACCGCTAAAAAGATTTTTAAGAGTCGGTTTCTCTTTAAGAACAAACATTGTCCTAACCACCCCAGCACCCAAAACTCCAAAAAATGGAGGAAGTACGTCCGCGATGAAAAACAAAAAGAAAGCTCTGAACCCTCCAGAACTCTGTGAGTTTATTAATTTGGCCCGTTCAGCAAATTCAGCAGAGCCTGGTGAACCGATATCAACCGAACTAGCAGCCATTGTCATCTCGGCCAGAGTAGAACTTAGCTTAACCATTATAAATTGCACTGTAAAAAATACAACACACCCCATTACTACCCAAAGAAGGGCATTATCTTTCTGCGCCTTTACTGCTGCCTGATACATCCAGATAGCAACTAAAACTATAAATACACCACCAATCATTTTTTTATCCCGTTATTATTAAAAATCAAGAATATGATCAAAATATTGCTTGATCATACTGCGTTTAATTTGTTCTCCACATGTACAGAAGTTTAATTTATTATATTTATATCCATAAACACGTGCTCCTAATTATCAACATGTTTAACAAAAATATCAACCATGTTAAATCAGAAACATCGTGAAAAAAACCATCTTCAAAGATTAGTATTTTAGCAATTTTGACTTTTCTAATTATAAAAGATCGTCAAAAAATTGAATCCTTTTTTTGTTGTTCCCTGACATTTAAACCAAGGTACATTTCCCATCAACAATTAAATTAAATTTGTTATAAATCATTATTTTGA
>JALXCS010000337.1 GCA_026990815.1 Methylomonas sp.
AAGCCATGGAAGAACTGGCCGGGGCGATGAATGAATTGCAGGCGATATTGGTGGAACTGGGCGTGAAAGAAGAGCAGGAGTTGGGGTGAAAGATAATAAAATACCCTGCTCTTGGGTCAAGGTTTTATTAGGTTATGATGCAGAGTATAAGAAAGGGAAAAAACCTAAAGAGTTAAAAGCTGCAAACGATGAAAATTTAGTGCCTTATATTGACATTAAAGCGTTTGAGAAAGGATTAATTACTAAATTTGCAAAACCAGACTCAGGTATTCTAGCTTTTCCAACTGACTCATTGATGGTTTGGGATGGCGCTAGATCTGGTCTTGTTGGTAATGGCATCGAAGGAGTAATTGGGTCAACATTAATGCGAATAAGACCCATAGTCTCGGATATAAGATATTTCCATTATTTTTTACAGTCAAAATATCAAGAGATAAATTCTAAAACTAAAGGAACGGGGATTCCACATGTTGATCCTCAAATGCTGTGGAATTTTGAATATCCACTTGCCCCCCTAAACGAACAAATCCGCATCGCCAATAAACTCGACACACTGCTCGCCAAAGTCGAAGCCGCCCAAACCCGCCTGGATAAAATCCCAACCCTGCTCAAACGCTTCCGCCAGGCTGTGCTTGCCGCGGCTACTTCGGGGGAGTTGACGGCGGATTGGCGGTTAAATTCGAAATTTCCTGAGTGGAAAGTAGTTTTATTTGAAGAATTAATTTTGGCATCAGCAAACGGTTTAGCAAAAAGGAGTGGAACAAAGGGAAAACTCACTACAGTATTGAGGCTTGCTGATTTTAAGAATGCAAAGCGTGTCTATGGTAATGAACGTCAAATTATTTTGAATGTGAAAGAACAAAACAAATATGAACTTCTACCCGGTGATCTATTAGCTATTAGAGTAAACGGAAGTGTTGATTTAGAGGGTCGTTTTATCGAATATCAAGAAGATAGATTAGAAGCATATTGTGATCATTTCATAAGGTTTAGAATTAATACAGAAATAGCTTTGCCTAAATATATTACCTACGTAACAAATGAAGGTGAAGGTAGAAAATATTTAAAGAAATCTTTATCAACAAGTGCTGGACAAAATACAATCAATCAAACATCTATTAAAGGACTAAAATTTTCGTTACCTTGTTTAGATGAACAAAAAGAAATTGTCCGCAGGGTTGATGCACTGTTCGCCCTTGCCGATAGCGTTGAAAAACAATACCGGCGGGCGGAATCGCGGCTAAAGCCCCTCCTACAGGCGATATTGGCGAAGGCGTTTCGCGGCGAACTGGCGCCGCAAGACCCCAATGACGAACCCGCCGAACAACTGCTGGCCCGTATTCAGGCGCAACAAGAAAAAGCCAGATCGGCCAAAAAACCCGAAAATCCCGCAAACAACTGCCCAAATCCAAAAAAACCTCAATGTAGGAGGGGCTTTAGCCGCGACCAAACGACCAAATAAGCCAAAACCTTGCGGTATCTCTGTCGCGGCTGAAGCCCCTCCTACAGCCAGATGGCATCCCAAAGGGGATAATCGGCAACCGATTTGACCAATCCTGCCCGTAGCGGGTTGGCGACGATGTATCTGGCCAATTGTTGCAGATCTTCTTGCTTGCGCACGGCATGGTCGTGGTAGCCGTCTTGCCAGAGACTTTGCCTGCCGGATATTTCGCCGCGTTGCCGGCGTAGTTTCTGAATCCTGAAGGCCGATGAACCTTTTACTGTTTGCATGATTTTTGCCAGGGTGCAATCATTCTGCAAGGCAAACAGCCAATGCAGGTGATCGGGCATGATGACGAAAGCCAGGCTACTGATGTTTTCCTGCTGGTGCTGCGAGCGCATGGTTTGCACCAGTATTCTTGCCAGAAAAATATCGGTAAATATTCTTTGTCTTTTGTGGGTGACCGCTGTAACCAAATAGATGCGGTTGTTTTCTGAATGCCGTCCTGTTCTTAAATCCTTGGCGTGCGGTTTGGGTTTTGACATAAACGGAATAGGTGAAGATTACAATTCAAGCGTAGACGGCAATTGTAAAATTTCAATCCTGCAGGAGGGGCTTTAGCCGCGACCAAACGTTTAAATGATCCAAAACCATGTGCCACACCTGTCGCGGCTGAAGCCCCTCCTACTGGGCGAGTTGGTGTCGCACGACATCAGCGACGAATCGGTGTGATTTTGTTATCATGATAGGCAGCCTTTAACCCTGGTATTTTATGATGAATTCCGCATCTCGCCAGTCCAAAAAAACAAATTTTAAATATTGCTTATGTCGACAGATTTCTTTCTCTACGATACCGAACAATTAAATACCCTGGCTGCTGCTGAAACTGTCAAGCAAGGGCTGGCATATTTTACCGAAAATCGGGTGTTCTCTCTGGATGTGCAAGATCAGCAACTGACTGCCCAGGTGGAAGGTTCCAAAAAAGATCAGCCTTATTGGGTGGAGTTATATCCAGATGATGAAAATGGGCTGGCTGCTTATTGTGACTGTGAATCTGAAGAAAAGATTTGTAAACACGCAATTGCAACCTTGTACAGCTATGCTGATTTTTGCATCAACAAGGAGCAAGAGAATCTAGGTGGTGCGGTTGATGAGGCGATCAAGGAACGGATCAAAAAAGGCCGTAATGAAGTCAATGTGAAGTTAATCAGCGGCAATCTGGCATTTGGTGTCTGGTTGGCCCGGTCTATTATTTCGGCAACTTATCGAAAGATCGCATACCATGTGCACATCCGGTCCCTGGATGAGCGCAAGAATTATTGCACTTGTCCGGATTTGGCTACCAACCGTCTGGGAACCTGTAAACATATCGAGGCGGTTTTGCATTATGCAAAAAAGCAGCCTGAGTATAAAAAACTGTCGGCATTGGGGTCGCCGGTCTCTTTTGTCTATCTGGCCTGGGAATCAGCTACAGAACCGGTCATCCGGTTACATAAAACTGCCCAGATTGATGCTGAGTTTGCTGAACAACTGACTGAGTTTTTTGATCAGAATGATCGTTTTAAAGGCCGCTTACCTGAAGATTTCAATTATTTTTCTGCAAAATTTAACAACCGGGAAGATTTGTTAATTGGTGATGATGCGGTGCTGCATGTCCGGCAATGTGCGGAGGATGCCGCCCAACAGCTCAGGGCGGAACAAATAACAAAACAGATTGTTCAGGCGAACGGGGTGCTACCGGGTATTAAAGCCCGGTTATTTCCTTATCAAACCGAAGGCGTGGCTTTTCTGGCTTCACGCGGGCGCGCCTTGCTTGCGGATGATATGGGGCTGGGTAAAACCTTGCAAGCAATTACCGCGGCCACCTGGCTTGCCGATCGTGCTGGGGTGAAAAAGGTTCTGGTGGTTTGTCCGGCTTCTTTAAAACATCAATGGGCAAGGGAAATTGAAAAATTCACTTCTCATCAGGCCCAGATTATCCAGGGTGTTGTGGAGAACAGGATGGTACAGTATCGCGCCGATACCTTATTTTATATCGTCAATTATGAACTGGTGATGCGCGACTTGACGGTGATTAGCGAAACCCTGAAGCCGGATTTGCTGATACTGGATGAAGCGCAACGAATCAAGAACTGGCGCAC
>JALXCS010000338.1 GCA_026990815.1 Methylomonas sp.
ATACCGTGGTGTTATCCTGCGTCGATTTCGCTATACCAACCTCCCAATCAGGGTGGCAGACATCACTGGATTAGGTGGCAGCTTTCAAATGGAATGGGTGGCAGCTTTGGCTTGGAATAGGTGGCAGCTTTGCTCTGGAATATGCACTGTATAGCTTCTGGCTGTATTTCCGTAATTACACCATTTTCACTAATCACAATCGCTGTACCGTTTATTTTTGCCTGCTCACGGGCGCGGAGTGCCGCTCTTTTTAAGGCAATTTCTGCATTGACGAGATCAGGGTCTCGGGATGCTGTTTGTTGCGAACTTCGGGATGGATCAGTCATGGTTTTATTACCTCTGCAATTAGTTTGGGTGTCAGCCCGGTATTATCATAAACCGCCCATTCATCGACGAGCGGCAATCAAATCGGCATTAATAAAAACCGGGCAGGCCGCTTCATTGGGTAAAAATTCATTGGCAAAGGTGGTTTTTCCTGCGCCATTGGGGCCTCATTGCCATTAAGTAAAGAAATTTATAGCGCTTGGTAGGAGGGGCTTTAGCCGCGACCAAGGCAAATCGCGGCTAAAGCCCCTCCTACAAAATGCAGGTAACCTCTTAACTTAATGGCAGTGCTCCTAACCCCAAAGTTAGGAACGTTCACCAAATAAATTTACGAAACCGATTCATGATGCACCATAAGCCTGCTGGTATTCATTAATAGCATCAACCAAGTTCTCATTTTCTGAGTCGAACTTTAAATACTCCACAATATCAGACAATGTAATAATTGATATAACCGGCAAATTAAAATTTTGTTTTAGCTCCTGGATTATCGATATATCATTTATTCCTTTTTCTTGCCTGTCCAGTGCAATCAATATCCCCACAGGAATTGCACTGTTTTTGGAGATAATATCAATTGACTCACGCGCAGATGTCCCAGCCGTAATCACATCATCAAGGATAATGACATTACCTTTAAGGGGCGCACCCACCAATACCCCCCCCTCGCCGTGGTCTTTTGCTTCCTTTCGGTTAAAAACAAAAGGAATATCCGCTTTTGTTAATTGGGCGTAAGCGATAGCAGTGGCGCTGACCAAGGGAATTCCTTTATATGCTGGCCCATAAAGCACATCAACAGGCAATCCAGACTGTAGTAACGCTTGCGCATAATATTGCCCAAGCTGGCCAAGTTTGGAACCAGTATCAAATAACCCGGTATTAAAAAAATAAGGACTAATTCGCCCCGATTTTAATTGAAATTCGCCGAATTTCAACACCCCATTATCGAGGACGTATCGGATGAAGTTTTTTTTATATTCGAGCATTGTTGTTTTTGCTTCCAGGTTTCGAACTTGTTGACCTATCTGTTGCCCATCCATTATGATAAATCCCCCTTAAAATTAAAGACTCCCAAGAAATTATCATTAACCAGTTCGGACCATCAAGAACAAATATCGCGACCAAATGATTTATTGAATTATTGTTATTCTATAACACCCGCGACACGAAGTTGCTTACGAATTTCTTCAACTCTCTTTCTATTCACACCTAAATCACTATAACCCGTCCGTGATGCTGAACGGACATGAATAATGCCAGTTTTTTTATCCAGTCGAAATTGAATATTATCAACAAAACGAAAAATCAGGCTTTTTACTTCTGCATCAATCAAGCTTTCTGATTGTTTGGTTATTTTTGTTCTACTCTGATTGTTTAATATATTTTTTAATGTAATCCAGGCTTCTTTACTGGAGTCTTTGATTTTAAAAGGTTCAATATAATGACTGCTCTCAGGTACAGCTTGCGAGGAAACGCAATTTGGATTATCAGGGCAGGGCGGTAATTCTATTTCCAAGGTGTTTGCTGCAGATGCTTTCAAAACCACAAAAAAAATACAAACATTAATGAATAGGGAATGTTTCATGATAAAAAAGGGGCAGAAAGCCGCCCCTTTTCAGTTCTAGCATTCAAACTATGATTAAATCATGCCTTTTACAGTTGCCATAATACCAGTTGGATCAATACCCTGATGCGGAAATTGCTCCCACAAGCCGCCGCAACCTTCTTTATGGGTGGCAATATAATTGAATTTTGGTGCATAACCACGCTCCAGCAACCAAGAACCAAAGCGGCTTCCCAGTCCAGTTTTACGGTTAAACGATTCAACAACCAGTACCATTGGAGCTTTACCCAATTTAGCCATCATGTCTTCATCAACTACATTCAATGATGGCTTATTAATTAAACCAACATCAACTCCTTCGGCTTTCAGTCGCTCCACGGCATCCAAAGCACGGTACAGAGTTTCACCAAAGGCGACCACATAACCTTGCGTGCCTTCACGAATCACTTCATCCTTGCCAGAAACAAACTGGTAATCGCCAGCAAACATTTCATTGCCATTGGCATCCAGAATGGTTGGTACTTTCGACCGAGTTGAGAACACAAAACGCAAGCCAGGATCAAAGAAAATACTTTTGACCACGGCTCTCATTTGATGGGGGTCGGCTGGAAAATACAGCTTTGTTGGATAACCGTCATCCAGACCATTATCGGCAAACATGTTATTCAAGCCGAAGTGACAGGTATTATCCGCCATGTCGTCTATGCCTGAATGAGAATAATGGCATAATACATTGGAATTGTTCAGACGGGCCATGGTTATTTCTGAAAGTGTCATTTCCAAAAAGGCGCTGAAGGTGCCAAATATACCCTGCTTACCTTCCGCCATGCCAAAACCAGCTGCCGCTGAAAAATTGCCGCGCTCCATGATGCCGGAAGAAATGAACACTTCAGGATTCGCCTTATGAATTTTAATCAATCCGCATGAGCCTTCCAGATCACTGTCAATAACCCGAACTTTTTCAACTCGTTCGGCTTCGCTCATGCCGCTTAATACTTCAACAACAGCATCGCCAAAGACACCTCGATTGGCATCCCAGTTATCACTGGAGCCTTTAAAGTCTTTATCCTGTTTAGGCGCTTCAATTGTTTTCAAAACTTCAGCAGCTTTTTGCTGTCCATGAGATTCCAGATAATCCAGCGCAATTTTTACTGAAACCACATCATGACCGTGAGTTGAACCTTCCAGTCCTTCAATACCAGGACACATGGGCCGTTTACAAATGACCGCAACAGGGCCATCAGTATTAATGGCCTTGACAATGTTTTGATACAAATCATCAATATCTTCGCCATTACATTCGGAAACCGTCAAACCATGCCCTTCCAAAGTCTTGGCTGTTGAGCAGCCAGCCAGATATTCTGAAGGATGACCCGCAATGGTGACATCATTGTCATCAATTATGAGTTTAACGTTAATACCTTGTGCAACGGCCAAGCGCGCCGCTTCCGCATCATTTCCTTCCTGCTGAGAACCATCTGAACCCAGGCAGAAAACCGTTTTACCTGTATTTGCCATCGCCACACCGTTGACATATGGCCACATATGACCCAATCGACCAGAACTGAACTTGACGCCTGGAGTAAACCCTAATTCCGGATGTCCTGGCAAATGTGAATGTGCTTCACGGTAATGCATCAATTTTTCTGCTGGCATGTCGCCATTCAAGACTGACATTAAATATTGCGTGCCAACTCTGTGCCCCGCTTCATCAAAAAATATAGGTACATATTTATCTTCTGCACCACGAAACAAGGCATCCATAATCATAACTTCCGGCACGGTATCATAAGGCCCGCCAGAGTGTCCGCCAACGCCTCTTGCTGCGCCTGTTGCGGTAAAGAAAATTATCGCATCACGACAAAGCTGGATATTGCTTTTTAATGCTTCTCTTTGCTCATCAGATAATGTTGCATTGCTTGGATCCAGAGATATGCGCTGGTATGCGCCTAGATCAATTGGAAAAGTAGACATAAAATTCCTCTTTATTAAGTGATTGTTATTAATTCTGTTAAAAATAAATTCGAACTAACATTACACCTTGCAGGCGTCTGGATGCAAGCCATTTTTATTGATTTTAACAATCGGGGAATTACAAAATTACGTCACTTATATCTTAAAAACAATCTGGGTAGATTCAATCTAAAGTATAATTTCCAAACCTTCGTATGCTAAATAATGTTCAAAATCATTATTTTTTTTCAGGTTTTTAAAAATTTCTTCAAGTTCTGTATCGCTTCGTGTTGGTTCATGATGAGTAAAAAATAATTTTTTAACCCCGGCTTTTTCAGCTAATGTCATTGAAGATGAGTGAGTGCCATGCCCCCAACCATGTTTTCCTGAATATTCTTCCTGGGTATAGGATGCATCAATTATCAATGCGTCTACATTGGTAATTGCCGTAACTAACTCATTTAAACTTGTTTCAATCATTTTTTGATGATTGACAAATTCAATCGTATTTGGGGAATGATGGTTAGTAAGAGGCTCATAATCCCCGGTAAAAAATATTGACTTGCCATCACAAACAATTTTATAACCAAAATTTATCACTGGATGATTCAGTAAATAAGGCGTAATCGTTGCTGAACCAATGTTGAAAGATTTTTTTGCCAAAATTGTCACATATTCTAGGTCGGCTTTAAGTTCAGACTCGATAATCGGAAAGTAACAATACTGGAGCTGCACATTCAGCGCCCTTTCAATACCCTCCCCAGTATCTATATCCCGCCCCCCATAAATTTTAATTTTGTTTCCAGGAACGAATAAAGGAGAAAAAAACGGCAACCCGTGAATATGATCCCAATGGGTATGCGTAATCAAAATATGAGCCGCGCCAGGAAGTTTTCCGGGTAATTTTTTGGCTAACGCATGAATTCCTGTGCCTGCATCCAGAATAATAAGATCACCATCGTCCGTGACTACCTGAAGGCATGTGGTATTACCTCCATAGCGAGTTGTCTCCGGTCCCGGTGTGGGAATTGAACCCCTAACGCCCCAAAATTTAACTTTCATTGTTTATCCAAATCCGTTTGTCTTTTAAGAATCTGTTCAAGATCGTTACGAACCCCTGTTAATTGTATGCGGACGAAGCGCAGAAACCGGAGTTTACATGGAGTAAATGAGGATTTCGAGCACCGCCCAAACACAAATGGCAGTGGTGCAGTAGATCTTGAACAGGTTCTAAGGGCGGTTAAATTATTGGGAATAACGACAGAGATAAACTACTCCTTCAAAATTCTCTTTATCGGTTTCATATAATACCTCGTAATTTTGCTGCTAACCATGGTGAAAATAACATTACAATAAGCACTATACTAAATAAATCGCCTTTTTTTATGTTAAATATTTCACAGATTTCCTGCCAGGATTTACCTAAAATTTAGAGCCCAAAAATAAATTCAAATACCAAAGTTAAACTCAACCAGAATAATCCTATTACAAAATAATGCCTGGCTTGCTTTACTCTAATATAAGGAATGAAAATCATTACAATTAGCAACACCAAAACTGATAATATCAAGCCACTAATGGGTAATGCCAGATTAAAACCAATTGCAGGAATTATTATTTTCTCTCTGACGATACCATTGAAAATAGCTACCGCAAAAATAATGACCCATATTCCTGTCGCCTTGATAACAATGCCCATTAACCCCCCTGCACACAGAGTTTATTCTAGCAAAAGAAGCTTTGAAATTAAGTTGTTTTCAGTCTCTTTCTACTGGCAAACGGCTTTTATCCCAAGCCAGCATTCCTCCATCAAGATTATAAATATGATCAAATCCAATTGATTGAGCAATTCGGGCAGCCCGGGAAGAACGGCCGCCACTACGGCAAACAAATAAATACTGTGCCTTTTTGTTCAACGACATCAGTTGTTTCTTGAAGGATTTATCGTTAATAGTACACAATTTTGCTCCGGAAATGTGCCCAAGGTGATCATTAAATTCATCCGGCCTTCTAACATCAATTATCCGAAAAGTTTCCAATTGCTGCATAGCCTGCTTGGGAGAAATATTGGTTATCGGCTTACCAGTAACCACCCCTATCAAATCAGAAAGCGCCTGGTTCGATACTTCTACTTCATTATTGAGTACTTCAGTCTGCGATTTGGTATCTTCTGCTATTTTTCTAGCTTGTTGAGCTAGTTTTTCAATATTTCCAACAGCAGCAACGATGGCCTGTACTGATGCCTCTCTTTGTTGGATATTTTGATCTTCATTGCCTTTAAAAAGCTTTATTAATTCAGTTAGGGCCTGAGAAACATTTTCCGTATTTTCCAGTCCTGCTTGCATATGTTCACGATTTGCTTCAATAATTTCCCTGACGTTATCACGCGCTGAAGTCACTACCTCATCAATATGCTTGGACGCATCCTCACAAGTTTTAACCAACCCCTGCATTTCTTTTGCAACAATATTAATTCCATTACCATCTCCACCGAGCGAGCCTCCCAAAACTGCAGTATTTAATGCCAGCATTTTGGTATGTCGGGCAACTTTGTAAAGAGACTGCGTACTTTCCTTGATTTTATCAAAAAGATGAATACTTTCTTCTATTCGATTAAATCCGGACTCAATAGTTGTTACCGTTTCATTCAGTATCGTTAACGAATCATCAGCTTGCCTGACTGATTTTGAGAGCATGGTTTTGATTTGCTCACCATCGGCAAAAACCCGGTTGACTACATCATATTGTTGTTGGGTAATTTCAACCAACGACTCATTGATAGACTTAATTTTCTGAACCGTTCGTGTAGTTTCTTCACTACTTTTACCTAATTTCTGAGTACTTGAAAGTAATTGCTTTGAGTTTTCTTGTTGCGGATTTAGCATAAGTTATTTTATATCGCTAAAAATCTGTTCAAGTTCAAAACGAGTTACTACCATTTGTGGGCAAAGTGCAGAAATCGGAGTTTACTGAAGTAAATCAGGATTTCGAGCACCACCCAACCGCAAATGGCAGAAGCGCAGTAGATCTTGAACAAGTTCTAAAGTCATTTATCTAATTTTTTACCTATCCTTCAGTCTAGTTAAGTTCTTATAAAATTCAATAAACCCTAGTCTTCACCGGGTAATCAGTCCTTGCCATAGACCTTCAAGAATGTTATAGATATATTTCAATTTGATGACTAACACCAAGGAGTACACATGGCTGTTGCTAAAGTGACTGAAATATCATCCAGTTCCAAAAAAAGTTTTGAAGATGCCATTGAAAAAGGCATAAAAAGAGCTGGGAAAACAATCAGAAATATCGAGGGAGCTTGGGTTCAAGAACAAAAGCTTGTGGTCAAAAAAGACAAAATTGTTGAATACCGAGTGAATTTGAAACTCACCTTTATTCTTGATGATTAAGGTATTCTGAAAAAACTGTTAAAGACTATGGCGCATGATTGCGCCATAATCAAGCTACAATATAACTGGTTTATTCGACAATTCATTGATATTTTCTACTTGTGCAGGATAAAGAGTAATCAGCAACCGGGTAATTTCTTCAATCCCTTTTAAAACACCGGTTTCAAACTGCTTTTTTCGAAACAAACTTTCCATCACACCACAAATTCGTGACCATTCTTTGGAATCCACCTTTTTATTAACATCTCTGTCTGCAATAATCTCTATGGTTCGATCAGCCAGTAACAAATAAATCAATACACCATTATTTTGTTCGGTATCCCATACTCTTAATTCAGAAAACACATCGACACCACGATCAAAACAAGTAGTGTTCTGCAACAGCTCAAAAAAACTCAGTGAACTTTCAACGGCAAAACGGATTTCCGCACTGTGTTGAGTTTCGGATTGTTGAATCGCTTGTTCGATTTTTTTTAACGATGCTGGTGGAAATTTACACCGAACCAGCCATGGAGGGTACAATAAATGCTTAAATAAACGGCCAATTTTCATCTTACCATCCTCCTGAAGCACCGCCGCCACCAAAACTGCCGCCACCACCTCCGCCTCCAAATCCCCCGCCACCTGACCAACCGCCGCCAAAGCCGCCACCATAATATCCTCCTCGCCCCCCCGGGAAATTACTTCGTCCACCACTGGTGAACATTAAGGCAAGAATAAAAATAGCAGCTCCAGCAAGAATACTGACAACCAATGTAGCTGTCACTGACCAGGTTAAGAGTCCGGCAATGCCACCTGCAACACCAGATCCAATTAACCGACCAAATAATGACCTGAATGCTGGTGCGAAAAACAGAATAAAAACCAGAAAGAATAGCAAATCCTGAACTCCAGGCTCTCGATAATCATTCTGATATTCTGGTGCTGGTAAAGGTTCACCCTCTATCAACCGAATCAATTGCTGAACGCCAGCAACAATACCACCGTAAAAATCACCAACTTTGAAATATGGACTGATAATTTCACTGATGACTCTTTTTGCAACTGCATCTGGAATTACGCCTTCAAGCCCATAGCCCACTTCAATCCGAAGTTTTCTGTCATTTTTAGCTATTAGTAGTAATACCCCATCATCAATCCCTTTTCTGCCCAATTGCCATTTCTCAACAACACGAATCGAATATTGTTCGATGCTTTCAGGTGTCGTCGTCGGAACAATTAAAACCGCAAGTTGACTTCCTTTTGTTTCTGCAAATTGTTTTAATTGCTGCTCCAGTAGTTGTTTCTGTGTAGACGTTAAGGTGTTGGTTAAATCAACCACCCAGCCATTAAACTCAGGAATAGGCTGTTCTGCTTGAGTATTTTTTACACCCAACAAACAGAAAAACAAAAATGTAATCAGAACACGCTGATACAACGAGGGGGTGTTCATATAACCACCTAAATCATATTAGTTTATTGGGCATGACTGGGTGATAAATTAAAATCCACCTTGGGCGGTTTGGAAATTTCATGTTCATTTTCAACTGTGAAGGTCGGTTTGACTTTAAACCCAAACATCATCGCAGTCAGATTTGAAGGAAATTTTCTGACAGTCCCATTATATTCCTGGACTGCTTTGATATATCGGTTTCTTGCGACTGCAATTCTGTTTTCAGTGCCCTCAATCTGCGCCTGGAGACCACGAAAAACCCCGTCGGCCTTGAGATCAGGATATTTTTCTGCAACCAGTAGTAATCGGCCTAGAGCTGAACTCATTTCATTTTGTGCAGCATTAAATTTTTTAAACGCTGCTTCATCGTTAATAAGTTCCGGTGTGGCCTGAATGGCACCAACTTTCGCCCGGGCGTTAGTAACGGCGGTAAGAACATCTTTTTCATGCGCAGCATAGCCTTTGACCACATTAACCAGATTTGGTATCAAATCGGCTCTGCGCTGGTATTGATTGAGCACTTCCGCCCATGCCGCTTTTATTGCTTCATCCGTTGTTTGCAAGGTATTGTAACCACAGCCTTGAAGTAAAACTGCCAACGCAATCGATACTGCGATTCGAAATTTCAGTTTCATGATTCCACCCTTTATTATTTTTTATCTGGTCTTTAGCATATCAAAATTGATTCTGACATGATAATTTATACATGGAAATCATTACCCTACCTATGGAAAAATTTGATTATGAATTTCAGTTCTTCAAATTTACATCAAACCTATATTGAATTATTACTGGAAAAAACCTTGAATAATCGAGTGCTGGCTAAAACTTTATTCGAAAAATTATTTGCCACTTTACCTACTCAGATTGAAGAGTTAGAAGGTTTTTTAAATAAACAAAACCTCTCCCTGGCGCAAAAAATTGCTCATGATATCCACGGAACTGTTGCCAGCTGCGGCCTGGTTAATCTTGAGTATCATGCAAACCTGGTTGAAAGGCATTTATTTATGAACAATTTGGAACAGGCACAAAAAAGCTTCTTGAACCTGGAACAACTAGTGAGAAAATTTTTAGATTGTCAGAACGATATTCTATCCAGTCTGCAGAACCAGTGATCACCAGACAAAGTTTACCTATTAATGGTCCGAGCACTCCGAATCATTATTACCTTATTTTTCTAGCTTGTTTAAGCGGCTTTCCATCTGCTTAATGGTTTTTATTAATTTCGGCAATTTTGCCAATGCTGCAAGCTCTCTCCAAGCAACTTTTTTATCTTTGGCCGGACTGCCGAAAACCTGAGTACATGCTTCAATATCACTGGCAATCCCAGAACGCGCCATGACCACAGCATGATGGCCAATTTTGACGTGGTCGGCCAACCCCGCACTTCCCGCTAAAATAACATTATTCTCAATTTGACAGGAACCCGAAATGCCAGTCTGGCCACAAATTATGACATTTTCACCGATAATATTATTGTGGCCAATTTGTACTAAATTATCGACCTTACTGCCTTCACCAATTACTGTTTCACCAAAAGTCCCTCTGTCAATACAGGTATTGGCGCCAATTTCTACATTATTTTCAATTCTAACGTAACCGACATGTGGAACTTTAATATGCTTTTGATTTCGTTGCTTGTAGCCAAAACCATCTGCCCCAATTACTGAACTGGCATGGATAATAACGTTATCTCCAATTTGAGTATGATCGTAAATCACTACATTGGGATAAATTCGGCAATTTGCACCAATTTTGACATGATCACCTATTCTAACGCCACCAAGTATTTCACAATCTGCTCCAATCTGACTGTGCTCACCAATACTGGAAAACTCAGCCAAATAAACATTTTCTGCCAGCATCGCAGTTTCAGCCACAGATGCTTGTGTAGCAACTTTAGGCAGATATTGTTTCTCCGGGTGAAGAAGCTTAACAGCCTTAATAAAACTTATTTCAGGATCTTTACTGACTAGAACTATCATTGTTTCCGGCATATCAAGCCTAGCCATTTCCTGATTCATAAAACAAGCGCCTGCTTTCGAATCAGGCAGGAATTTGCTGAATTTCAAATCATTAAGAATAGTTACCTGATTTTCCTGAGCAGAACCGATATCTGAAGCTGATTCGATCAATGCATCGCTGTCGTTTCCGATAATTTCAGCGTCACATTGTTGTGCAAGTACTTTAATGGTTAATGCCATATCTCACTTTCCTTCGGTAGGTTGAAATCATATCGAAGTGAAATTATACCTGAATCCATAATTTCAATGCGGATAACAGAAGGTAAGATATTGGTTTCACAGGGGATTCAGATTATAGCCTTTTACCAAATAATCGAGGTGAAATAAACCGTTCTTTATTCAATCCACTCATAAATTTCAGTTTGCACCGGATCGCATTAATATTTGGGGTCATAATATTTGGGGTCAGAGTAACAAATATCTGCTATCATTTCCTACATTGGAACATTGATTTAGGTGATACGATGGCAAGATTAGCCCGAGTTGCTCCTGTCGGAGTGCCTCAACATATCATACAGCGAGGGAACAACAGGCAGGTCTGTTTTGCTGGTGAAGAGGATATGAAGGCCTATCTGCACTGGCTCAAGGAAATGTCCAAGAAGTATCAGGTCGATATACATGCCTGGGTGTTAATGACCAATCATGTGCATCTGCTTTGTACGCCATGGAAAGAAAATGCAGTTAGTCAGATGATGCAATCTTTGGGGCGCTTGTATGTGCGTTATTTTAATCATACTTACCAGCGCAGCGGTACACTCTGGGAAGGTCGTTTCAAATCGTGTTTGGTACAAAGTGAGCGATACCTGCTTGAACTCTATCGGTATATAGAATTAAATCCAGTCAGAGCTGATATGGTTGATAAGCCCAGTGACTATAGTTGGTCGAGTTATGCTATCAATGCTTTGGGCGTTGAAAGT
>JALXCS010000339.1 GCA_026990815.1 Methylomonas sp.
ATATTTGCAAAAGGTTTATCAGGTTGTGATTCAAAATTATCGACGACTGCAACCGGGTATCCGTAGGGAAAGAGTCCCCCCAGACCTGAAGTAACCAAAAGATCTCCTGGCCTGATATCAGCGTTAGTCGGCAAATATGGTAAAATCAAGCGATTCAATAGCCCACTTCCGATTGCGATGGTTCGAAGTCCATTTCGGTTAACTTGAACGGGAGTGGCATGGCTGGGATCAGTTATCAGTATTATTTCTGAAGTTAAAGGTGTTGAGCGGATAACTTGGCCTACAATTCCATAGGCATCCATTACAGGCTGTTTGGCATGAACACCAAAACGAGTGCCTTTGTTGACTAAAACAGTGTGTTCATAAGGTGCAAGATTGACTGACAGGATTTCTGCAACTAAAACTTGTTCGCCTAATTTAAATGAATTGGCTAAAAGTGCTCTGAGACGAATATTTTCTTTTTCTAGCGCTTCAAACTTTAGTAATTTACCTTGGGTCACAAGCTGTTGTTGTTTAAGTTTATTGTATTTTTCTCGCAAATCACCGGTTGCGATTGTATGATGCGCTATTGTTGAAGGCAAGCTGACCAAAAATTGTACAGGATAAACCAGTATTGAAAGGATAGAGCGGAGACTATTCAAACTATTGCCACGATGCTCCGTAATGATAAGGCTAACAGACAGAATTACCACAATCAGTAGTCGAGTGTTGATTGAGGGCTCAGTTGCAAATAACAGTTTTATTTTTATTACCTCATTAGCTAAAAAAAGGGGGAGGGAAAGTTGAAAGTGATAAAGATAAAATTATTCTAGCGAAAATGTTTCTGCGCCTTTTTCGTCTAATATTTCTAATACTCTGCCTCCACCTCTGGCCACACAAGTTAGTGGGTCTTCCGCAATATTGACTGGCAGGCCGGTTTCTTCAGCTATCAGGCGGTCAATATCGTTCAATAAGGCCCCACCACCGGTTATAACGATCCCCATATTGGCAACGTCAGCACCTAATTCAGGGGGGGTTTGTTCCAAAGCTACTTTGACCGCGCCGACAATACCGGCAAGTGGCTCCTGTAATGCTTCGAGTATTTCGTTGCTGTTCAAAGCGAAACTGCGAGGGACTCCTTCTGCAAGATTGCGACCTTTAACTTCGATTTCCTTGATTTCGCTGCCAGGGTAAGCTGTGCCAATTTCTTTTTTTATTCGCTCTGCGGTTGCTTCACCAATCAAAGTGCCGTAATTTCGGCGGACATAATTGATGATGGCTTCATCAAAGCGATCTCCTCCGATTCGGACCGAAGCTGAATATACGATGCCATTCAAGGATATCACGGCAACTTCGGAGGTTCCGCCACCGATATCCAGAACCATTGAGCCATGTGGTTCATCAACCGGCAAACCAGCGCCGATGGCTGCAGACATCGGTTCTTCAATAAGATAGACTTCTCGGGCGCCAGCCATTGCAGCTGATTCCCTGATAGCGCGGCGCTCAACTTGAGTTGATCCGCATGGTACACAAATCAGGATGCGGGGGCTGGGGCGTAAAAATTTACTCTCATGGACTTTTTCGATAAAAAAACGTAACATTCTTTCAGTTACAGCAAAATCAGCGATTACGCCGTCCTTCAGCGGCCGAATTGCGGTTATATTTCCAGGAGTTCGTCCCAACATTTCTTTTGCGTTTACACCAACCGCTGCAATTGTTTTAACACCGCGTATTCGGTCTTCTTTAATGGCAACGACAGAAGGTTCGTTAAGGACAATTCCTTGTCCTGGAATATAAATCAGTGTGTTAGCGGTACCAAGGTCGATTGAAAGATCATTAGAAAAAAGACCGCGAATTCTTTTGAACATTATTTTCCTGTTTTTTTGATCGAAAATAACCTCCTGCTCTGACTATCGAATAACAGCAAGGGTTAGGTTGAGTTTATGCTAAGGGTTTGGTTTTTTGTTGTCCATTCTAGCGGATAACTGTATTACTGGAAATAGCACGTACCATACTTTTTTGGTAAAAAACCAAACAAAGTTACAATTTTTTAAAACACTGCGCTTAAACCATTATTGTAGCAGTGCCAACGATAAAGTATGATATTTTATATTATTAATTACAAATGTTGATGGAGTTTTTTTTAAATGGCATTAACTGCTGAAAATGTTAAAAGCATTGCTTATCTAGCCAGGCTCGGAATAGATGGAAAAGATATTGATGCTTACGCAAAGGATTTATCTGGAATTTTGGATTTGGTGGCTCAAATGAGTTCAGTTGATACTGAGCATGTTTTACCTATGGCACATCCAACCGATCAGCCTCAAAGGTTACGTGAAGATGAGGTCACTGAACATGATCAACGCGATTATTTTCAAAAACTTGCCCCTCAAATTGAAGCAGGTTTATATATTGTGCCAAAAGTGATTGAGTGAGGTAATCACAATGCATACCAAAACAATTGCTGAATTGGCGCGAGGATTGCGAGATCGTGAATATTCCAGTGTTGAATTAACTCAACATTTCTTGAATCGAATAAAACAAGCGGAATCTCTTAATGCCTTTGTTACAGTGACAGAAGAAAAGGCAATGGCTGAAGCAAAAGTAGCAGATGGGCAAATTGCTAAAAGTCAAGCTGGGCCTCTAACGGGAATTCCCATTGGACAAAAAGATATTTTTTGTACGCAGGATGTTAAAACCAGCTGTGGCTCAAAAATGTTGGATAATTTTATTTCACCATACAGCGCTACTGTTGTTGAGAAATTTGACCAGGCAGGCGCTGTGATGCTGGGCAAACTAAATATGGATGAATTTGCTATGGGTTCTTCCAATGAAACCAGCTTTTTCGGGCCTGTGAAAAACCCGTGGGATTCTAGTAAGGTTCCTGGTGGCTCTTCAGGTGGTTCTGCAGCTGCTGTTGCCGCCAGATTGGTTGTGGGTGCAACTGGCACTGACACCGGTGGCTCTATTCGTCAACCAGCGGCATTTTGCGGAATAACCGGTTTAAAACCGACTTATGGACGTGTTTCCCGTTATGGCATGATCGCTTTTGCATCTAGTTTGGATCAGGCTGGCCCAATGACCCAGACGGTAGAAGATGCGGCCATGATGTTGCAAACGATGGCAGGTTTTGATCCCAAAGACTCAACCAGTGTTGATCGGCAGGTGCCTGATTATCTTGAGGGTCTTGACAAAGATATTAAAGGTTTGAAAATTGGCTTGATCAAGGAGTTTTTTGCTGATGGCCTGGACGATGAATGTGCAAAAAAGGTTGAAGCTGCGATAGATGAATATCGAAAAATGGGTGCAGAAATCAAGGAAATCTCCCTGCCAAATCTAAAACTTTCTATTCCAGTTTATTACGTGATTGCACCGGCGGAATGTTCCGCCAATTTGTCCCGGTATGATGGTGTCCGGTTTGGTTATCGTTGTAAAAATCCAAAAGACCTGAATGATATGTATATTCGCTCGCGTGGTGAAGCTTTTGGTGCGGAAGTAAAACGTCGTATCCTGATTGGCACTTACGCACTTTCGGCGGGTTATTATGATGCTTATTATATAAA
>JALXCS010000340.1 GCA_026990815.1 Methylomonas sp.
ACCCAGAACTATCTGAGTAACCACAAGGAGATAGTACTTACAACTTAGATGCTTTTCAGCTTATGCTAAGTCTTTTTTCAGCAATTTTGCAATTGCTTGTGTTTCAATATTTACAACACCCAATACACCCAAGGCAGCCCATCCGAAGAATACGAAGCCATAGTGAAGAGGTGCAACAAATAACTCTTCCATGAACCAGAAAGTGTGTCCCCACTCATTCAAACCAACATTTGGAAGAATCATGAAAGGACCAATTACTGATACTAAATACTGAAGAGGCAAGCCATTTTGGTAAGTTGGCAGCCTTGTTTTTGCATACAAGAAAGACGCAACACCAGTAATGATGTAGATTGGATAGCTCAAATAGAACTCAATGATATGACTTGGAGTGAAATCAGTATCACGAACAATTGTTTGATGCCATGTGCCATCTTGCTCAGTGAAGTAGCTAGCACCATAATAAATTGCGATACCATACATTACCAACCATACCCAGTGAGTGAAATGTCTTCTTAACTCTTCTCTTGGAGTAATTGACATGACTTTACGGTCACGAGTTTTCCAGATATATCCCCAAAGAATTGAAGCAGTCATTACTTCAAGAACAATTTCGATATAGAGAAAGTTCATCCAATACACTTCAAATTCTGGTGCGAATGAATCCAGGCCAGCGGACCAGCCATAGACACCTTCATACCAACGAACCCAGCCGTAGAACAGAATATATAACGCTGCTCCGGCAAACATGTTTTTCTTATTTAATAGCGGTGCTTCCGCAGCATCAGCTTTAACTGACTCAGTTGTAGCAGCCATTTCTACCTCCTAATTAAAAGTTATACAAATCTGACTAAAAATTATTAATATCCAGTCAAACAGTTTAAACACATCCTTATCACCACCCTCAGTAGAATATTTACGTTAGGCATTACGCCACCTCCTTTTGGCTGCTTTCAGTCTACCACTTCAATCCATCTTGTCAAGATTTATGACACTTTCATTTTTCAATACACACCATATTCTGTGACTCAACTTGCAAATGGCACTTTACGACCATGCCTTAATTGATATACTACTTACCGAATAAACAAACTTTTACTTACCAGAATGAAGAAATACCCAATACTTTTACTAATTATATTTTTAGGTGCCCTGCTTTTGTTCCAAAGCAAAGTTGTAGTTCCCTTAGTTAAAGAAATCGCTGCTTCCGATTTCTTTTTGACCGATACTGAAACCAAGGCAAATTCGCAATCAATCGATACCCAAATGACGGAATATGCCTTCATTCATTGCAACGAATATATCCAAAACGAACTCGATGCAGAGTACACAACCACCTTTACCTCCGCACCAATTAATGCCTGGGATATCGGGGGTTATCAATATGTCATCAATGCTGAGATTGAAATTTCCAGTGATACAAGCGCCCCCATTATGAAAAAATACGTCTGCCGCATTAAATATGATAATGGAAGTGACATGGAAGGAATTATGAACAGTGACAACTGGTCTGTTTACGGTTTATCTGGGCTTGATGATTACTAATTTACTGGCTCTTTAAACTTTAGGAACGTTCAAAAAATTAATTTAACAACTGACTTGCCTTTTTATCCCCCTTCCACGTTACACAAACAGTTACATAGCTTGCTATGCGCCTGTTTGTGTGCCTCGAATGCGAATAAAAATTCTGCGCCAGTTGTTAAACTTATTTCCGGTATTTTATTACCTCAGCAAGGTCGTATTTTAATTAATAATGTTTCTGTAAATTCACTATCTGATGCCAGTCGCCGGGATTTCCGCATCACCAATATTGGATTTATTTTTCAAAATTTTGAGTTACTTGATTATCTTGATGCCTTTGATAATATTTTGCACCCGTACCGAATTAGCAACGCCCTGAAGTTAACCAGCGAAATTCGGAATAGAGCCAATGCTCTGGCCCATGAACTGGGTATTCAAAATAAACTCAAACAACCGAGCAGTACTTTGTCACAAGGCGAACAGCAAAGAACCGCTATTTGCAGAGCATTGCTCTCCAAGCCAAAAATAATTCTGGCCGACGAAGCAACTGGAAACCTTGACCCGACCAACAAAACTAAAATTCTTGAGGCTCTATTTCACTGCACCGATAAAAATAATGCCACTTTAATTGCGGTTACTCATGATCATGAGCTGCTCAGTCATTTTGACCGCGTCATCGATTTCAAAGATTATTGCCCTACCGAGACACCAAATGATTGATAGTCTATATCTTGCCTGGCGTTACATCTGTTTTAATCGAATCAAAACCATAACGCTTATCGCCTGCATCAGCCTGATTACTTTTCTACCGCTTGCTTTAAAAGCATTACTATCAGCAAGTGAACATCAACTGATGTCAAGAGCCATCACCACACCGCTTCTTGTCGGCGCCAAAGGAAATGCTTTAGACTTGGTCATGAATTCCCTGTATTTCTCCACAGAAACGCCTGATTTTATTAACATGAAAGTAGTTAATAAAATTATCAATTCCAATCTTGCACAACCTATACCTTTATATATACGCTTTCATGCAAAAGAATATCCCATTATTGGCACTACAATTGACTATTTTGAATTTCGAAAGCGTCAATTAGCCTCGGGAAGATATTTTGCTTTGCTGGGGGAATGCGTCATTGGGGCTGATGTTGCGAATCTTTTACAACTTAAAAAAGGCGATAGCCTACTATCTTCCCCAGAAAATTTATTTGACCTAGCCGGCACTTACCCCTTGAAAATGAACATCACCGGAGTTTTAAAAAAAACCAATTCTGCTGATGATAAAGCGATTTTTGTCGATTTAAAAACTACATGGGTAATTCAAGGCCTTGGACACGGACACCAGGATATCCGGATCATAAAAGACCCAAGTGCTATTTTAGCGCGCTCAAAAAATATCTTAACCGCCTCTGAAAAGATAAAACAGTACACTGAAATCAATAAAAACAACCTGGCTTCATTTCATTTTCATGGAGATCAATCAATATATCCCTTGACAGCAATAATTGCCGAGCCCTTTGACGCCAAATCAGCAACTTTATTACGTGGTCGCTTTTTAACCGAACATGAAAATATACAAATTGTCAGGCCAAAAGAAGTCATAGATGAATTACTTGGCACCATTTTCAAGATCAAAAATTTCTTTGATGCGATTGTTTTAATCGTTGCAATAGCAATGATTCTGGCTATTTTCCTGGTATTCAGTTTATCATTACGGCTACGCCAAAAAGAAATAAACACAATCTTTCACTTGGGCTGTAGCAGAGGAATCATCGTACAACTCATTGCTGCTGAAATTTTCATTATCGGACTATTTAGTGGCTTACTTTGCCTGCTGGCACTTTTTATACTGGGTCATTTCCAGGAACAAATAGTTTATAAACTTTTTATTTCTTAAATTACGTGAGGTTTTTCATAATGAACCAACTAATAACTAGTTTTTTTCGACTTATTATTTTATTTTTTGGGGTTTTTTTTGTACAAAATGGCTTAGCAGCCGAACAAATACCATTAAATG
>JALXCS010000341.1 GCA_026990815.1 Methylomonas sp.
TATCAGAAGGCAATCGAATATCTGGATGAAGTATCAAATATGAAGTATTCAGATACGCCCGAAATTAACAGTAAGCTTGAAAAGTTGAAAATAGATAAATCCAAACTTGTAGGCCAACATAAAAAACTGGAAGAAATTCGGCTGGGGATGAAAAAGCAAGAGCAGCAGTTAAGTCAATTGACTGAATCAGATCAATGAAATGACAAGCTGTAAAAGTTTGTTGGCTACAGGTAAGCTGTTAACAGCCTTGATTTTTATTTTATTGAGTGCATGTTCATCAGCTCCCAAAAGTCCCGATTCCGCAAATATGTTTGAGATTTTGTTTGGCAATAATGTTGAGCTGTATCTTGCCAATAAAAAAACTGAACTTCAGCAACTTGAGAACCGGACATTGGAACTGGGTAATAATGTATTATTCCAGTTAATGCAGTTACAAAGGCAGGAAATGCTGCTAGAAGTAGCAAATCTTAAAACTGAGCATTCCAAACAGAAGTTATCCAGATTACAACAGGAGATCAGAAAAAAAAGATTAAAAACCGAGCAAACCTATCGTAAAGTGATAAACCTGAAAAGAAAAATAAAAGAATTTGAATCGTATTGGGTAGAGGATATTAAATCTTTAAATAATGCGATGGTAACTTTGAAGGCAGAAATTGTCAGGCTTGAAAATGAACAACTTGCTCTTGGTTGGAGTATTGAAAACAGTCTGAAATTGCAAACTGGTGAATAAAAGATGTTTGTTAATCTTGTTTGCTTTTGATTAAGGTTCTTTATTTGCTCCAGAATCAGTTGGTTCAATATCTACTTTATCTTCAGGGCAGCCAAATAGCCTGGCCGTATAGGATAAAACCCAGATTGCACCGCTCAGAATAAAGATGGCAAAAGCATTACTGAGCAATAAATACAAATGAAACTCGTCAGAAACCTTGCGTACGTCTATGACAAGGTGACGGGAAAGGGCGGTAATGGCAATGTAGATCAAAAACTGCACAGGTAATCGGTGGGTTCTGAAATAGATACCAACCATAGCGCCCAGCTCAAGATAAATAAATAGCAACAGAATGTCTTCCAACGTTGCGTGGCCAATCTTGACCATTTCCAGAAAATCATAAAAGGCAGACCAGACAATGGTACTGCCAATACCAAATAAAGCCAGATAGTGAAAGGTTTCGACCAGAGAGTTACCAATTTTATGGATTGCCTTATTGACCTGTTTCATTAAAAGACCAGCTTGGGTTACATTGATATTTCAAAAATTATTAGGTTTTGTACATGACAATAACTTACCTGTTTTTCGATGGAAGTTATAGTTTTTTGTCGTGTAAAGAGGTTTTGAGGTTATTTTACTAGTAAATTAATTAAAATTTTCTCATAAATTTTGCTTAATACTTCCAGATCATCAATGGCAACATTTTCATTTACTTTATGAATGCTTTCGTTGATTGGCCCGAGTTCAATCACTTGTGCGCCGGTTGGTGCAATAAACCGGCCATCGGAAGTGCCGCCGCCAGTATCATCAATCGTCTCCTGGCCGGTAATGGTTTTGATGGCATGATGGGTGGCATCAATTAATTCGCCTTTTTCGGTTAAAAACGGGTTTCCGGACAGTCGCCATTGTAAATCATATTTGAATGAATATTTATCCAGAATCGTATGAGTGCGTTGTTTGATGATGGCTTCATCCAGCTCAGTACAAAAACGCAGGTTGAATTGTACTTCAACGATTCCTGGGATAATATTTTCTGCGCCAGTACCAGAATTGATATTAGAAACCTGCAAAGTCGTTGGCGGAAAAAAACCATTACCATGATCCCAAATTTCCTCGGTTAGCTCTTTCAAAGCGGGCGCGAAAGTATGAATCGGATTTTCGGCAATTTCAGGATAGGCGACATGACCTTGAATACCATAAACCGTCAGTTTTGCACACAATGAACCTCGACGGCCCACACGGATGACATCTGCAATCTGTTTGTCGCTGGAAGGTTCGCCAACCAGGCACCAGTCAATTTTGTCACCACGTTTTTCGAGGACGTCAATGACTTTTACTACGCCATTGGTTGCGATGCCTTCTTCGTCGCTGGTGATCATTAATGCAATCGAACCTTGATGATCTGGATGTTTGGCAATAAATCGTTCAACAGCCGTGACAAAACAGGCGATACCGCCTTTCATATCCGCAGCGCCACGGCCATAAAGCCTGCCATCACGAATGGTGGGTTCAAAAGGTGGCGAATCCCATGCATCTAGTGGACCTGGAGGAACAACGTCAGTGTGGCCAAGAAATACAAATAAAGGTTTTGAATTACCTTTCCGTAGCCAGATGTTTTGGGTGTCTTCAAAATTCAGCCGTTCATCTTCAAAACCGATTTTGGTTAAACGCTGTGCCAATAAATCCTGACAGCCGGCATCTTCAGGGGTGACAGAAGGTTTTTTGATGAGTTGTTCAAGCAGGGTCAGGATTTCGCTCATTTCAAGTCTTGGTAAATTTCGGGCTTAAAGCCAATCAGAATTTGTTTGCCGGTATCCAGTACAGGTCGTTTGATAAGTGTTGGTGTTTCCAGCATCAATGTCATTGCTTTTTCAGCAGATAGATTTGCCTTTTTATCATCATCTAATTGTTTCCAGCTGGTGCTGCGTTTGTTCAACAGTTTATCCCAGCCAACACTGGCTTCAAATTTCTGTAATAATTCAAGGTCAAGTCCGTCAGTTCTAAAATCATGAAATTGATAGGGGATACCATTTTCATCCAGCCATTTTCTGGCCTTTCTGACAGTATCGCAGTTTTTTATGCCGTAAAGCGTGATCATGGTTACAGTGGGTTGGTTAATAATTCGTCAAGGCCGGGCAGTTTTTTGTCCTGCTTGCAGCGGGATTTGTAGACATCGATAAATTCCGCAAAAGCCTGTTCCAGGTCGGTGAGAATGTCTTCTTCGTTATCAATCTCGTCGTCTTGAATATCTGAAGAATCAAGATATTCTTTTTGCAAGGCAATTTCGCTGTTTAGAGCAAGAATGGCATAGATAATAGCCTGGCTGGAAAGGTTTTCAGTCATGGTGTGTCAAGGCTTTGTAAGTTAAGCCCTCTCCTGATGGAGAGGGTTTGGGTGAGGAGATTAAAATACTATATTAATCACGCAACAATTCATTGATACCTGTTTTGCTACGAGTTTTTTCATCCACCTGTTTGATGATCACCGCACAATACAGGCTATGAGTGCCATCTTTTGCTGGAAGATTACCGGAAACCACGACTGAACCGGCAGGAATGCGGCCATAAGTAATTTCTCCAGTCATGCGATTGAAGATTTTGGTGCTTTGACCAATATAAACCCCCATGGAAATTACAGAACCTTCTTCCACAACCACGCCTTCAACAATTTCCGAACGGGCGCCGATGAAGCAATTGTCTTCAATAATGGTTGGGCCAGCCTGTAAGGGTTCCAGAACACCGCCAATGCCAACGCCACCGGATAAATGTACGTTTTTACCAATTTGTGCGCAGGAACCCACGGTTACCCAGGTATCAACCATGGTGCCGCTATCGACATAGGCGCCAATATTAACATAGCTAGGCATTAATACAGCGCCAGGGGCAATGTAGGAACCGTGTCTGGCATTGGCATTGGGAACGACTCTAACGCCTGCTTTGGCAAAATCATCAGGCGTGTAAGTAGCAAATTTGGTTTCTACTTTGTCGTAATAGCGGTTTACGCCGCCATCCATAACACGGTTTTCATTGATTCTGAACGACAAAAGCACCGCCTTTTTCAGCCATTGATTGACAATCCAGTCGCCGCTGGTTTTTTCGGCGACTCTGGCCTGGCCGCTGTCCAGCATGTTAATGGCTTCTTCTACCGCTTCTTTAATTTCGGCAGAAACATTGACGGGCGTGATGTCGGCACGCTGTTCAAAAGCGTCATTAATAATGGTTTCAAGTTGTGTCATCGTTTTAATTATAAAAAGTTAAAGAAATTTTTTATTCGGTTTGCAGCTTCTATACATTCATCAAGCGGAGCAACTAGAGCCATGCGTACATGATTTACCCCAGGGTTGATACCCTGAAAATCTCTGGAAAGATAACTACCTGGTAATACCGTGATATTTTCCCGGGCGAAAAGCTGCTGTGCAAAATCCAGCTCGTTAATAGGCGTGTTTAACCAAATGTAAAAGCTTGCCGGTGGTTGCGTGATTGTACAAACTTTTTTCAAAATGTCTATGACAGCAGCATATTTTTCTCGATAGGCTTGCCGGTTTTCGATGCAATGATGTTCATCTTGCCAGGCTTTGATGCTGGCATGTTGCGTGGGTAATGGCATCGCGCAACCTTGATAGGTGCGATATTGAAAATAGGCTTGTAAAATTTCAGCGTTTCCCGCGACAAAGCCGGACCTTAAACCCGGAGCATTGGATCGTTTTGACAGGCTGTGAAAGACTACGCAATTTTTAAAATCCATGTTTCTCAATTCATAAGCTGCTTGCAATAATCCAGGGGGTGGGTTTTGTTCATCGGCGTAGATTTCACTGTAACATTCATCGGAAGCAATAATGAAATTGAATTGCTCTGCCAGCTGCAGCAATTTCCCAAAGTCTTGTTGCGTCATGACTGCGCCAGTCGGGTTGCCGGGTGAACAGATATAAACAAGTTGGCAACGTCGCCAGATGTCAGCAGGTACGGAGTTAAAATCAGGCAGGTAATTGTTTTCGGCTGTTGTGTTCAAATAATAAGGTTCAGCGCCTGCCAGAATAGCAGCCCCTTCATAAATTTGATAAAAAGGGTTTGGCATCATGACAACCGGTTGTTGACGACTGTCGATAACGCTTTGGGCAAACGAAAATAATGCTTCTCTGGTGCCGTTAACAGGTAAAACCTGGGTTTCAGGATTTAGTTGCCCCGCTGGAATTTTAAAACGTTTGCTTATCCAGTTGGCAATTACTTGCCTTAATTCAGGAATGCCTTTGGTTGTTGGATAATTTCCTATTCCATGCAAATGTGCTAACAACGATTCCTGAATAAAATGAGGTGTCGGGTGTTTGGGCTCGCCAATCGATAACGCAATATGTGTTTTATCTTCCGTCGGTGTAATACCATGCTTTAAACGGGTAAGTTTTTCAAAAGGATACTCGTGTAATTGTTGTAAATTGGGATTCATTGCTTTTGGCAATGTGGGGCTCGACCTTGGGCAATTGCCTGGCGTTGTAATTGAAGGGCGGTAGGCATTTTTTCCTGTAAGTCTTCGATTCGGGTTGAGTGGGATGGATGGGTTGAGAGGAATTCAGGGACTTTACCGCCTGCAGCCTGCGACATTTTTTGCCATAACTTGATACTTTCCCGAGGATCAAAACCTGCTTTTGCCATGATTTCCAGACCATACAAATCCGCTTCACTTTCGTGGGAACGGCTAAATGGCATAATAATCCCGTATTCGGCGCCAACCCCAAGTAATCCCAAGGCTTTTTGGCCAAGCAGGGTTTCCGGTCTTGCCGCTGCCTGAATCAAGGCAACCGTACCCAGTACCGCTGCTTTTTGTGACATGCGTTCATTGCCGTGCCGCAACAGCACATGACTGATTTCATGGGCAACCACAGCGGCCAATTGATGTTGGTTATCAACCAGATCAATCAAGCCAGTATAAATACCGATTTTTCGCCCCGGCAAGGCAAAGGCATTGAGTTGTTTGTCCTCGAAAACTACTACCTCCCAATTACCACCAACAACCCCAATCAGGGCATCAGTTATACATTTAACAAATTGATTATATTTTTGATTAGTACTGATGCGCTTCTTTTGTTTCATTTCCTCAAAAGCAGTCAGTCCCATTTGGCTGACTTGACTTTCCGGCATGAATGCCAATTGTGAACGGCCTGCCATGTTGGTTTGGCATGCAGAAATTACCAGGGAACTTAGTAAAAGAAGAAGCGCTTTTTTCATCATTGTCTGTTTACCAAAGGTGTCGATGTATAATCGAAGGACATTTTACCTTAATTCAAGAACCTGATGAAATTTATAGGCATTGATGGTTGTAAAGCAGGTTGGTTTTTTGCCGGTTTTGATCAAAATAACGATTGGCGGATAGATATTTTTGAAAAAATTTCTGATTTTTCTGATGCCTTGTACGTGGCAGATTTGACTTTGCTCGATATTCCTATTGGCCTTGAATCAGCGGGTAACGAAGAACGGGCATGTGATATTGAAGCGCGGCAAATATTGAGACCAAAGCGCAGCGCCAGTGTCTTCCCTGTTCCGTGCCGGGCCAGTCTGGAAGCAGCGGATTATGCACAAGCCAGCGAAATCAATGATCGAAAAACCGGCAGAAAATTATCAAAACAAACCTGGAATATCATGGATAAAATCAGGGAAGTGGATGAGTTCCTGACTGCCTTTAAAGGCCGTTACAAGATCAGGGAAATGCATCCGGAAATCTGCTTTTGGGCGTTAAATCATCAGCAGGCGATGCGCCATAATAAAAAGACAAAAGAAGGGTTTGCAGAACGGAAAAATATTCTGAAAAAATATTGTCAGTACACGGAGGCTATTATTGATGAAGCACGATCACGTTTTCCCAGGAAGTGTCTGGTTGACGATGATATTTTGGATGCCTTGGTTGGTGCAATTACTGCAAGTTTTAACAATGATCTTGCAAGCTTGCCCGCAATTCCGAAATATGATGATAAGAATTTACCGATGGAAGTGGTTTTTGCCAACATCAATGATACTGCTGTCATTGCTACTCCTGCTGGTTTTATAAGGCTCCAGACTGAAGGTAATAAACTTATTAAAGCCGAATGGACGACGGATTCTGCAACTGAAAAACCTGCCAAGACTGAGTATTTGAAAGATGTTGCCCAACAAATCAATGATTACTGGCATAATCCGGGTGTGCAATTTTCTGTCAAACGTGTTCAACAGGGAACGGTTTTTATGAACAAGGTTTGGCAAGCACTGGAAACTATTCCATCCGGACAAACACGCACCTATGGCGAACTGGCGAAATTACTCAATACCAGCGCCAGAGCAGTGGGCAATGCCTGCCGGAACAATCCATATCCATTGATAGTACCTTGTCACCGGGTTGTTTCAGCATCCGGCGTTGGCGGTTATGATGGTGAAACTGAGGGGAAGAAACTTGCTATCAAGCAAAAATTATTGGTTCATGAACAACAGTGCAACAAAATCGTTTAGTTCAAAAAATCTGCAAGGTTAATGAGATTGAATGACTTGTTTTCGCGGGCTTCGGATTTATCTTGCCAGGTGTTATAGCCCCATAGGGCAAAAAACAGTTTGACTGAGGATAACTGACTGTCAGCTTGAACAGCCTGCAATGTGGGCAATCTGTCTTCAACAAAGTTAATTGCTGCATCCGGATGTTTGTTGACTAGATTTGACAAGACCGTATTTTTGCCCATATTTCTGTCCATGCCAAAGATGTTTTCGCGAGCTAAATCAATTTGATTGGCTATTAGTATTTGCTCGACAAAACGTTCCTGTTTGGTGGTGATGATATACCAGGGGACCGGGTTATCCAGTTTTTGTAATTTTTCCGCAATACCGGAAAAAAGCGGATTCATTTCCACCCAGTTTTCAAGGTCATTGCTAATCCAGTGATCCCGGGTTTCGCTAAACAATTTTTTTAACACTGCAATATCCAGTTTGTCATCAGCCAGCATTTGCTGTTTTTGCCGGGAGAAGTTGTTCAGAACAGATTCAACAGTTTCGCCATCATGAAGCAATCGCATCAGTAAAACCGACTCATAACCGGTTTCCAGAACCGGACGCACCTGGCGGAATTTTTCGATTAATTGTTCCGGGGGTAACGGGGTTGGCAGGTTATCCCAGATTTTGCGGGCGGTTTTCCAGCCTGAAATACCAGTTTCGACAGCGCTGTCGCATATGACGCCATCGAAATCCAATGCATGGATGACAGGATGGACTTTGGGGTTGCAATTGCTCATGGGCAAGCATCAGGTTCCTAGGTTTTTCTCTAATCCAAGAGATTGGCGAAGTGCGTTAATGTCCGGGGAAAATAGATTGGACTGTTCCTCTTGAACATATCGCTCAAAATCCAGGAAAAGGGCTTCAAGAAGCTCCCGGCCTGTTTTGGTTTTTGCGGCTTCTCGGGGCGTTTGGTTATTGAGTGCGGGCAGGGATTCATCCAGCCAGTTTTTCCAATGTTGTTCCGCTAAGTTTGTTATGAACAGTTCGTGTTCTGGGGTTGCCATCAACGTGTCGATATCTGCGGATGCAGGGGGTGTAATAGTTGGTTTGTACTTGGCATCTTCGAGCATTTTATCTATTGACTGGATGACAGATTGTTTAAAGACCGCTTTTTTGCCAAGACGCCGGGTAATTTTTCTTTTGATAGCCTCGGCGCGTTCTCTGGAATTAACATCAATAGTAAGTTTGTTGCCTTTAATTTCAATGGTTCCGAGAACGGTATTTTTTTTGTTCAGCCAGGGAAATGTGATTGATTGTAAATTGCCATGCTTGTCAAATTTACCTTCTTCAAGAACATCCTCAATACCGCCAAAAGAAAGGCTAGCCAGTTTTTCAGTTGCTTCATCGGGAGAGCAGTTCAAAGAGTAAAAGAGTTTGGTGGGTTCAATATCATCGCCATCATAATTTCGAAATTGTGGACTTGGTGGATTATGTACCTGCTCTTTGATATCGAAGTAAACAGAACGAAATTCAAGGTCATCTAGAAGTAGAATTTCTTCATTTAAAGGATCTCCCGATTTTTTATAGTTTTCACGAAGATCAATGAAAAAACTCAGATATGAAGAAGGAATAATGGTGGTAGCTGCACCCAGCATTACTGAGTTTGTATCAATCGTAACAATGCGTGTATAAATAATATCTCCTTTTTTTAGAATGTTCGAAGCGGAACGTTCATGCACGATAATTTCTCGTTCCAGAAGAATGTCTTTAAGTGACAGGCTTTTACCAGGTTCCACATCAGTGACTATAGAATAACTATATGGCTGTGAGCAAACTTCGGTAATGAATTGTTGCTCAAATAAATCCATTCTGTTGCCCATCTGGGTCAAATAATGCATCGCAACAGGCATTTCCGGCCTTTGATCAGCCTCCGGTAATTCACTATCATCCGGAATCCAGTGATATACAAACCAAGGTAAAAAAGTTGCCTCAATTTCCGGGTTGGAATCGTCTTCCAGATCTAGCGGTTCTGCATTTTCCCAGCAATTGAATTCGTCCCAGGCGTCAAAAACTGCCTCTGGACCATAATATTTTACCGCATGTTCTATAAGTATAGGCGCTAGATGACCTTCTGTTCTACGCATTTTTTGCCAGTCCATGCTGGAAATGGAAACAACATTTTTAAGGCAACATTTTTTGTATTTCTTGCCACTGCCACAAGGGCAGGGATCATTTCGGCCGGTTTTTGACATTAGATTTTTTTTACGATTTCACGGATCGGTTATTTTACTTAAAATCAGATGATTTTTGCCAGTATTTCCCGAAAACCAAAATGCAGATCCTCCAAAATAATACTCACAGCAGGAATTAGAATTAGGCTGACCAGAGTCGCAAATAGAATTCCGGAACCCAAGGAAACTAACATTGGGAGTTCTGGAGTTCTGGAGTTCTGGGGACACAATACTTAATTATGCTGCAATTCAGCCATGGCACGATTAGCAAGAGTTGTTTTGCCCAACTACCTACATCATATAATTCAGCGAGGCAACCGTCGTCAGGATGTTTTTTTCTCCGATAATGACTACATTTATTATCTTGAACTTCTGAAAGAATGGTGTGACAAAGAATCCATAGAAATTTGGGCATACTGCCTGATGAGTAACCATGTGCATTTGATCTTAAAACCCAACGACCAATCAAATTTGTCAAAGGCGATTGCCGAAACGCATAGACGCTATACCCGAATGATCAACTTTCGAAAAAATTGGCGGGGTTATCTTTGGCAAGGGCGATTTTCATCTTATCCGATGGATGAACACTATTTACTTAAAGCCGCTGCCTATGTTGAATTAAACCCAGTCAAAGCCAAAATGGTACAAGAACCGTGGGATTATCGATGGAGTAGTGTTCATGCACACCTTGCGCAATACGATCCCTTAAATATCATCACCCCCCAAAAGTTGGTCGAACTTTGTGGCGACTGGAACACCTATTTACATGACCACCGTCCAGCACTTGATAGCACCATAGAACAACATCTTAACACTGGTAGACCTCTAGGTGATGAGCATTTTATTGACAAAATCGAAGTAATGCTAGGAAGAAAACTCAAAAAAAAAGAAATCCGGGCCAAAAAAGAAATATACATAAGGCTTTTTCTCAATTAGGCCAAATTTCGGCGATCTCTCCAATAATTGACATGAGATTAAAAAGCAAGTCAGTATCAACTGAGAATCAGTTCACAAAACAAATCAAATGGACAGGGATAAATGGAGTGACAATAATGAATAAAGACAATACCCCCCTTCAATAAAAAGAATAGCACGCTACTGCAGTGACCTCTGTGTATGATTAAGTATTGTGTCCCCGGAATTCAGGCTGCCAGTGCCCCAGTTAATATTTGTCAAGCCGCCTGAAACTGGATTAGAATTCAAAACATGAATCACATCACACAAGGAAAAGGACAAATGGAATCACATTTCTCAATAAAACCAGCAAAAAGAAAACTGTTTTGGCTTATTTTTATGAGCTTGGGGTTGCTGTTATTCCTGACCTACGACATCATCATTACCAATATTCTTGCCTATCAACTCTGTCACGCACCACCCAATCCCAAAACATTTATCAAAAAAACAGTTGAATATCCAGAAAGCATATATTGGGAAGACACTATTTACCCCGGCTTTAACGAACAAGACCGCATATTGATGATACGAAATTATCTGGATGGGGTTCACCTCAAAGCCATGGCATTAAATACGCCAGAAGGCACAATTTATCAGTACACGGCCACAGAAAAAGACTGGGCAACAAGCAAAGCCATCAAATCGAGGAAAATGAACGGGAACTATTATAAAACGCTGGATAACGAAGCCAAAATGATTGCCCAACGAGGCAAAAAAATAGACAGGCCGACAGCACATTCGCTGAATTATAGCGTTATATTCAATCCCGTTAAACTAAGCGGTTTTCAAAGCAAGTATCTATGGAGTGATGAAATCAAAATTATAGATAACCGAAATAATGAGGTAATTGGATTTAATCGAAGGCTAATGCGACATTGGTATCGAATTTTCCCGGATTTTGAGGTAGGGAGGCGGTATTTCTATCCGCATGCGATGTGTGGGGATAATGATTTAGAGGGGTTTGATGAAAATGTCATAACCAAATTTTCACGTATGTTTTGGCCTATAAAGCATGCTGAATCACTAGATTTTATGTTATTTCGTAAGGAGAATAAATAATGAAAACAGATGTACAAACCATATCGGATATGGGGCAATTAGCTCAGTTAGCTTATAAAACGCTTGGTTCAGCAATAAAAATTACTCGTAAATTTGAGAATCAATTCGTGCTGGAAGGAGAAGATTTTTCATTAAACGCCGCCTACAGAGTGATTGATTATATAGATA
>JALXCS010000342.1 GCA_026990815.1 Methylomonas sp.
AAGGGGCATCGATTATCCTCAGCTTGAGAACCCTGGAGCGTTCGAATCGATGGGAGCAGTTTTGGGATAAAGTCAGTCAATATGGTGCTGTCCATTGCTAACTTACATCATAATGTAGCTATACCCGCCAAGTCTCTTTTTAACGATGAGCCATGCAAGATAGATTACAGCAATATTGCCACCACTGTATTTTGTCAGCCAAATATTGGTACTGTCGGCCTGACTGAAGAACAGGCAAAATCAGAATATAAAAATGTCGTTAAATATTGCTCAACATTCCGAGCCATGAAACACACTATCAGTGGCTCCCAGGAAAAAACCCTTATGAAGCTTTTAGTCGACGGCGATACCGATAAAATTCTTGGCGCTCACATGGTAGGCCCAGATGCCGGTGAAATTATGCAAGGCCTGGCAATTGCGATAACCGCAGGCGCAACAAAGACTGACTTTGACTCTACCATTGGCATTCACCCAACTGCAGCAGAGGAATTCGTAACCATGCGCGAGCCTGTTCCCAGCTGATAGAAAATAATTGGGATTACTCGAGAGGGCGTTCAAAATTCTGTGTCAATGAAGCAAAGACATCAAAAACAAGCCCGCAAACGGAGGTAGTTATCTTTGGAAGTCACTTCCCACAACATGTGCGAACGCGAAAATCAGTAAAAAGTTGGAAAATTCCTGGGAATTTCAGGTTTACTCTTTTCGCAGCTGTTGGACTTTTTCATAGGCCGCCAACTGCTCGGGAGTCGCTTTTTGCTGAAACTTTTCTTTCCACTCTGAATAGGGCATTCCATAAATTTTCAACAGCGCCTGCTCATAATCCAAAGCCACGCCCTGCTCTTCAGCAGCAGACAAATACCATTTAGAAAGACAGTTTCGACAAAAACCAGCCGTGATCATCAAGTCGATATTCTGAACATCGGTACGGCCTTGCAAATAACTGATTAATCGCCTGAATGCCGCTGCTTCCAACTCAATTTGACTGTTCTTATTCATATTATTTGACTAAACTAAATTGAGCATTTTATCAGAAACTCAATCTCACCATAAACGATAGTACAATAGTATTAGAAAAAACATAGAGTATAATGGCATTAAATACTATATAAGTACGCTTTGATTTCAATATGGAAATTCATCATTCTTCATTAAATTATTCAGCACGCAGCAAAAGCCTTCAGTTCACTGAAAAAAAAACGCGTGCAGAAAACAGTGCTGCTGCCAATCGTAAGAATGCTAAAATTTCTATCTCGGACGAAACTGAATTTTCTAAAGTTAAAAAAGCCACTGCAAATTCGCAACAGCTTTTTAAGCCACCGATAACAAAGCCTGTGTTAGCATTACAGGTAGAAAACATTGTTTCAAAAGGTCCTGTAAATATTCACAATCAAAAGGCAATTAACGCTTATATAGCAGAATCACATCAACCTGTACATGAAGAATCTGCACAAATAGTCAGTGGCATTGACTTTTTCGTATAATCTTCTCAACAAAACACAACAATGAAACAACTTCTTGATTTTTTTCCAATTATTCTTTTTTTTATCGCTTACAAAACATATGATATTTATGTTGCCACAGCGGTAGTAATTGTCGCCACCATTTTTCAGGTTGCTTTTACCTGGTTTAAGTACAAAAAGGTTGAAAAAATGCAATGGATAACATTGGCGCTAATTTTAGTGATGGGTGGGGCCACACTATATTTACAGGATGAACAATTTATAAAATGGAAGCTTTCGATTATCGAATGGTTATTCGGACTAGCCTTTTTTGGCAGCCAGTTTATCGGGAAAAAACCTTTTGTTGAACGCATGATGGGGGAAAATATCGAACTCCCTTCTAATATTTGGCGGCGCCTGAATTTTTTCTGGGCGATGTTCTTTATCAGTGTTGGTTTTATAAATCTTTATGTGATGTTCAATTATGATACCGATACCTGGGTAGACTTTAAAACCTTTGGCGTGCCCGGGCTAATGGTGGCCTTTATCATTGTACAAATGATTTTTCTCTACAAATACATTCCCGAAACTGAGGAAAAATAAGTGTTATACGCCATTATCAGTGAAGACGTAGAAGACAGCCTGAAAAAACGACTAGCAACAAGAGCGACCCATCTTAAACGTCTTGAAAACCTGCAAAAACAAGGCCGCCTTGTATTAGCTGGTCCGCATCCTGCTATTGATGCAGAAAATCCTGGCGATGCCGGATTTACCGGCAGTTTGATCATTGCAGAATTTGACAATCTGCAGCAAGCTCAGCAATGGGCCAATGCCGACCCTTATTTGGAAGCTGGCATTTATGCCACCGTTATTGTTAAACCCTTTAAACAAGTTTTCCCTCAATGAGCACAGAAATTATAAAAAACAAGCTAACAGAAGCTATTAACCCCACTGAAATTGAAGTTATCGATAACAGTCAAGCCCATGCTGGCCATGCCGGCGCCCAAAGGGGCGGCGGACATTTTCACGTTAATATTACCGCTGAAGCATTTGAAGGAAAATCGATGGTGCAACGCCATCAAATAATCTACCAAGCGCTGGGCGACTTGATGAAAAAAGAAATTCACGCATTAGGCATCAATGCCAACGCACCTTCTGAAACCACAACCAGGAAATAACCACAATGAATAAAATTATACCGCTTTTAATTGTTGGCTCAGCTTTATTGACGAGCTGTAAACAGGGAAATATTTCATCTACGCCCACTATTGCCAAAAGTGATGCTATCGCAGAAGTTAATGGCAAATATATCAGCAAGTCATCATTTGATATGCTGAAACAACAAATCGCCCAGCGTGGCCAGCCTATTCCTGATGAGCAACTGATTGATGAATTAGTGAGAATGGAACTACTGGTTCAGGAAGCTGAAAACAAAAAACTGGCCGAAACACCTGAAATTGCCAATCAAATGGAAATGATGCGTCGCTCAATGCTCTCGCAAGCAGCCGTCAAAGACTATATTGATAGTCACCCGGTAACTGATGAGGAACTGAAAGCCGAATACGAAAAACTTACCACTGCGAAAGGTAGTAGTGAATACAAAGCCCGCCATATTCTGGTTAAAACCGAGGATGAAGCCAAAAAAATTATTGCCGAATTAAAAGCTGGCGCCAAATTTGAAGACCTGGCAAAAAAGAAATCTACAGGACCTTCAGCATCAAGAGGCGGTGATTTAGGCTGGTTTGCACCTGAACGGATGGTGCCACCTTTTTCTGAAGCTGTAATTGCCTTGGAAAATGGCAAATTCACAACTGAACCCGTACAAACCCAATTCGGCTGGCACATTATTCTTCGCGAAGACAGCCGCAAAAAAACACCGCCTTCATTTGATGAAGTAAAAGACCGTTTGAAAGCCTCATTACAGAGACAAAAAATCCAGAATTACTTGGAATCCTTGCGGAATCAGGCCAAAGTTGAAATATTACTGCCTAAGGCTGAAGACCAGAAAAGCAATCCCGAAGCTACATCAGCACAAAAAACCGCACCAGAAGGCAACACGGCGACACCTGAGACAGCCAAAAAACCCACTGAACAACTAGAAAAAGCTGCTGAAACCGTCAAAGAGGCCGTTGATACCAAATAAATGAAAAAAAATGGCTGTAGAGAAAAAAGCTCTTTTCTTTGCAGCCACATTCTCGATTCAAGCTAGTTTCTCAATATATTGCAAAATCAGTTGAACATTTCTCGACCCTTGGTATTCATTGATATCCAGTTTATAAGCAGTCTTTAACTGACGGACACCAAGCCAATTTTCTGGATGTTCAACAAAAAAAGCTATCGCATCTATTAATACCTCACCAAACGGTTGCCTTAGAACCAGTTTCAAGTGCTGCCTCCCTACTATTCGTGCTTGGATAACATCAAAAATACCGTCAAAAACCGGTTCCGGAAATTCCTGACCCCAAGGGCCATAACTCTGTATTAACTCAACAAAACCTAAATTTATTTCTTTTTCAGTCAATTCTCCATCACTAAGAATTTTTTGATTCAGATCGACTGACGCTAAACTTTCACTCACCACCTCATTAAATGCCAAACAAAATGGCGGCAAATCCGAAATATGAATGCTCAAACCCGCTGCCATCGCATGACCACCAAACTTTTTCAACAACTTTGGGTGCAAAGTTGCAATATTGCTTAGCACATCACGAATATGCACCCCCTGAATTGAACGTGCCGATCCTTTAATCTCTCCGTTTTCTGCATTTGCAAATGCAATAACGGGCCGATGCAAGCGATCCTTTAGCCTGGAAGCCAAAATACCAATAACTCCCTGATGCCAATTTTCATCGTACAGACATACCCCCGCTGGTAAATGCGCCTCATCGAATGCTTTCATTTCATCAAGCAAAATCATTGCCTCAGATTTCATTTCCGCTTCAACCTGCTTCCGGTCAGAATTAAATTCATCCAGTTGCAACGCCATTTGTCTGGCAAAACCTAAATCATCTGTCAACAAGCATTGAATACCGAGAGACATGTCATCCATTCGGCCAGCGGCATTTATTCTTGGAGCCAGAGAAAAACCTAAATCCGAAGCCGTTATCATGCATTGATTTCTGCCAGCAATTTCAATTAACACCTTTATACCTGGATGACATTTTTCAGATCGTATGCGCCGCAACCCCTGTTGAACTAAAATACGATTAACATAATCGAGAGGCACAACATCGGCAACCGTTCCCAAAGCGACAAAATCAAGCAAGTGCGCCAAATTTGGCTGACTAATTTTCTGCGCTTCAAACCAGCCTTGTTCACGCAGCCGGTTGCGAAGCGCCATCAACACATAAAATATTACCCCTACACCAGATAAACTGGATGCAGGGAATTGCTGACCAGGTAATGCTGGATTAACAATAGCGACAGCATCAGGCAAAATATCGCCAGGCAAGTGATGATCTGTTACCAATACTTGAATTCCTAATTTCCTGGCGGCTTCAACACCTTCAATACTGGAAATGCCATTGTCGACAGTTATTAATAATTCTGGCCGCTCCTTGGCAGCCAAAGCTACAATTTCTGGCGTTAGTCCATAGCCATATTCAAAGCGATTGGGTACGATAAAAGCAATATTTTTGGCGCCCAACAATTGCAAACCCTTGATAGCAACAGCGCAACTGGTTGCGCCATCAGCATCAAAATCTGCAATTATCATGATCCGTTTTTGCTGCCCGATAGCTTCAATTAAATTCGCTACCATTGCTTCCATACCTGAGAGCAGCCAAGGGGATGGTAAATGCGATAAAGAATAATCCAGATCGGCACTTGCTGTAACGCCCCTCGCCAATAAGATACGCTTTATAACCGGATGGAGATCAGAAAAGTTATGGCGTAATTTCTCGACTGGTCGAGAAATGATTTTTTTGGTTAAGCCAGAATAATGCATCTATTTCTTACTAACGTTTAAAAAATGTAAGGCAAAAAAAACCGCCTAGCCCAAAAATTGCGCTGGCGGCTCTTGTAGAATTTAAAAAACCAACGATATTAAAAATTACATCTGATCCAAAATAGCACGCTTGACAGCATCCAGAGTTGCTTGAACAACAACCGGTTTATCTTCTGCGCATTGACTAATCGCAATATCCGGGTCTTTCAGTCCATTACCTGTTAAAGTACATACGATTTTACTGCCTTCCGGAATTTTCCCTGAGCCGATATCATTTAACGCACCTGCGAGAGAAGCAGCTGAAGCCGGCTCACAAAAAATACCTTCAAATGAAGCCAGTATTTTTTGTGCGGCTAGAATCTTGTCATCGGTAAAACATTCAAACCAGCCTCCCGATTGCTTTTGCGCTGCCCAGGCATAATCCCAGGATTGAGGATGCCCAATCCGAATTGCTGTTGCCACTGTTTCCGGGTTATCAACCATTTTGCCTGATATAAAAGGCGCTGCTCCTGCCGCTTGATATCCACACATAACTGGAGTCTTGCTCGCAATCGCCGGTAAATTTCCAGTTTCACTCGCATATTCCTGGTAGCCTTTCCAATACGCGGTAATATTCCCGGCATTCCCTACCGGCAGGCAATGGTAATCGGGCGCATCACCCAATTCATCAACAATTTCAAATGCAGCGGTTTTTTGACCATCAATTCTGAATGGATTAACAGAATTGACAAGCGTCACAGGCGCATGATCAATAATTTCCTTGACAATTCTCATTCCAGCATCAAAATTATCTTTAATCTGAATTATCTTGGCGCCATACATCAAAGTTTGCGCCAATTTCCCTTGGGCAATTTTACCTTCTGGTATCAAAACAAATGCTGTAATTCCTGCCCTGACAGCATAAGCGGCAGCAGATGCAGAGGTATTCCCGGTTGATGCACAAACAATCGCCTGACTTCCTTGTTCCACTGCTTTTGTAACAGCCATGGTCATACCACGATCTTTAAATGACCCCGTTGGATTTAACCCCTCGTACTTAACATAAATATCCACATCTTTATTAATCAAACGCGGTATATTCTGAAGTTGAATTAATGGTGTATTTCCCTCGCCAATACTGATAATTCGCGTCGACTCTGAAACCGGCAATCTATCTCTATAACGTTCTATCAAGCCTGTGTAATGTTTTGTCATGGTTTTGTTTATCCTAATGTTTCAACACGTATTCTGATCACTTGCCCTGTAATTGCCTGCAAATTTTCTATCTCAGAAATAGCTGCATTCATTTCTTTTTCCTGGGTTTTCTGAGTCAACATAATAACCGGCACGGAAGTTTCATCATTGATCGGTTCTTTTTGAATCATCGCCTCAATACTGATCTGATGATCGGCCAAAATTCGGGTAATATCAGCAAGTACTCCCGGCTTGTCTTGCGCGATCAAATGCAAATAATATGCTGTTTCAACCCGTTCTACCGGCAGTACCGGAATATCTGCCATTGCATTGGCCTGGAAAGCCAGATGCGGCACTCTGTTTTCAGGATCACTGGTTAAAGCTCTTACCACATCAATAACATCTGCAACTACTGCGGAAGCCGTTGGCTCAGCTCCTGCTCCAGCGCCATAATATAGAGTCGGGCCTACTGCATCACCTTTAACCAAAACAGCATTCATAACGCCATCAACATTGGCAATTAAACGACGCTCAGGAATCAATGTAGGGTGTACACGCAACTCAATGCCCTGCTCAGTTTTCCGAGCAATTCCTAAATGCTTGATTCTATAGCCCAATTGTTCAGCATATTCGACATCAGCCCGGGTAATTTTAGAAATACCCTCGGTAAAGACTTTTTCAAATTGCAGAGGAATCCCGAAGGCAATAGATGCCAGAATAGTCAATTTATGTCCTGCATCTATACCTTCTACATCAAACGTGGGATCGGCCTCCGCATACCCCAATGCTTGGGCTTCGGCTAAAACATCATCAAAATTTCGGCCTTTATCGCGCATTTCGGTAAGAATAAAATTCCCTGTCCCGTTTATAATTCCAGCCAACCATTCAATCTGATTACCGCTCAAACCTTCCCGAATTGCCTTGATAATTGGTATTCCACCAGCTACAGCAGCCTCAAAAGCCACCATCACCCCCTTTTCGCTGGCCCTGGTAAAAACCTCATTACCATGTAATGCAATCAACGCTTTATTGGCTGTCACCACATGCTTGCCATTTTCTATGGCTTTGAGCACCAAGTCTTTGGCATAGCTGTCACCACCAATTAGCTCCAGTATGATATCTATTTCCGGATCATTAATTATCTCGAAGGAATCTGTTGTCAACTCAATGCCTGTGGTATCGCAAATGCGTTGCTGACCCAAATTTCTTGCAGAAGCCCTGGCGACTAAAATTTCCCGCCCAGCACGACGGGAAATTTCTTCTGCATTGCGCTTTAAAACATTGACGGTGCCACCACCCACAGTTCCCAAACCTAACACGCCTACTTTTACTGGTTTCAAATCTAGCTCCTAAATTACTGATTACCAGGAATGTTTATCCCATTCATCATTACAAAACCCCATCCTTCTTGAACATATTGCGAATTCCCCGCACTGCTTGTCGGGTACGATGTTCATTTTCAATCAATCCAAAACGAACATGATCATCACCGTACTGACCAAAGCCAATACCAGGCGAAACAGCGACCTTGGCTTCGTGTAATATTTTTTTTGAAAATTCCAACGACCCCATTTCCCGATAAGGTTCAGGAATTGGCGCCCAAACAAACATCGTGGCTTTTGGCTTTTCGATATTCCAGCCGGTTGAATTCAGACCATCACACAACACATCACGCCGGTTTTTGTACATACCGCATATTTCGGCGACACAATCCTGCGGTCCTTCAAGCGCTGTTATTGCAGCTACCTGTATAGGGGTAAACATGCCATAATCCAGATATGATTTAATCCTGGCTAAAGCACTAACCAGTTCCTCATTACCACACATAAAGCCTACCCGCCATCCGGGCATATTATAGCTTTTTGATAACGAAAAAAACTCAACAGCAACATCAGTTGCACCCGGTACTTGCAGAATCGAAGGAGCCAAATAACCATCAAAGACAATATCAGCATAAGCCAAGTCATGTACCACCCAAATATTATGCTCTTTTGCCACTTCAATAATTTTTTCAAAAAAATCCAACTCCACACATTGAGTCGTCGGGTTTCCGGGAAAATTAAGAATCAACATTTTTGGCTTTGGCCATGAATCAATAATCGCCCGATGCAACTCATCAAAAAAATCGACACCGGGTACTAACGGTACATGCCGCAAATCTGCTCCAGCAATCACAACACCATAAGGGTGAATTGGATAGGCAGGGTTGGGAACCAGCACCACATCGCCCGGCCCAAGAGCTGCCAAAGCCAAATGTGCTAAACCTTCTTTGGAGCCAATCGTCACGATCGCTTGCGATTCGGGATCCAATTCAACATCGAAACGATTCCGGTACCAGGAACATATTGCCCTCCTCAACCGCGGCACACCTTTTGAAATGGAATAGCGATGAGTATCACCGCGTCTAGATGCCTCAACCAATTTATCAACAATATGCTTAGGCGTAGGCTGGTCAGGATTACCCATGCCAAAATCGATTATATCTTGTCCTTCCGCTCGCGCTTTCGCTTTCAAATCGTTGACAATATTGAAAACATAAGGGGGTAATCGACTGATACGATGAAATTGTTCCATTTATCTGCTTAAAATTTCAGGCCCGGTTGTCAGGAAACTGCCTGTATTAAACACTTCACTACAACATTTAGTCATTGCAGTGAACGTTACAGACCAGTTGATATTTAGGAAGTCCTGAATAATTCAGAGCTCCCTTTAAAACCTTTCACAATACTTTTGTTATTTATTTATGTCAAATTATACCTTTCACGTTCAAGAATGTTCGTTTTGAGCGGGTAGATTTTCGCGAAGGGCTAGGCGTAGAACCGCAGGAATAGCAATCTATTTCAAGGTTCTACAACAACGCCGTTTTCGAAAAAATGCACGTTGAAAATGGATATTCTTGGGCGTGGAAGGTATACATACAATTGCTGCCATGAAAAAAAATTTATTGCCATTTATCCTGTTTCCCTGCAATATCTAATCTGATACAAGGACATACATAACCCATTTACAAAATGACAATTATTCAGGATTTATATTCTATTTTTGATAACCTCTATTCAATAAATTTACAGAAAAAGGTTTTAAAGAATTCCATTGAAATGGAGATGGCGCAAAATCTCGACTTCCTTCGAACTGCCCTACAGGAAAAAATTGAGGCTAAAAAAATTATTTCCGGACTGGAAAATAAATATTTTTTGGCATCACTTGAATCTAGTGTTGATTTTGATTCCTTGCAAAAATCAAAACTTAGTGATCGAACTACTGGAGGTATAAAGGAATTTAGGCCTTACCTGGGCTGGCCAACCGAGAAACTCGTCAAAAAAGTTTATGAACGTATTGCGGTTCTAAAAAAATTATCGACAACCGAGCCAACTATTAATGCTTCAAGGCGCCTGCAAAACCTTTTTAAATTATTATTGCTGACGGTGGCTCATATTAACGGTGATAAAATTACATTAAAAAAAAGATTATTACCTTTTGCTAATAATCGTTCATAATACACGCATCAACAACGTGGAAGTTACAAATACTGAATAGGATTTTCAAAAGTTCTTGTAAACGTTAAACACGAAATAATCATAAAAATGAGGAGAGAGAAATGTCAGAAGTTCAAAAAATAATACTTGCCATTGCACTAGCATTTGGTGCAGGTTTTTTATTGGTTGGAACCAACAAACAACAAACTCCCGAACAAGCTCAGGCAGCTGCAATGATAAGAACTTATGCAGCTATGCAATCAATGGCCAATAAAAAATGTCGATTGGCAATCAAACAAAAAACCGGTGATCAGGTTTATTTCCCGTCTGAGACTGAAAGTGATAAGGATACCTATATCACCATGAAATGGGTAGGCGAGAGCGGCCAGCATTTTAAAAATGCACTTTGCACCTTGCGTCTCTCACAAGGCGGAATATCAAAACTGGTTATAGATGATAAAGTTATTATCGATAAAGAAAGCTAACTATTTCCTTACCCCTGCATTAAACCCTTTACTTGATGCAGGGGTAAATCATAGAATTCGAGGTATTAAAGATGTCTGAAGCAGCCAAACCCTCAATGGAAACTTACAAACGCCATGTTTTGGTCTGTATTGGCGAGAAATGTAATGGAAGCATCAATGGTCTGGATTTATTCAATGTATTAAAGAACAAACTTGCTGATGCAGGATTAGACAAAGGTAACGCAAGAATCCTCCGCAATAAAGCAGTTTGCCTTGGAGTTTGTCAATCTGGCCCTATTCTTTGCATTCAGCCTGATGGAACCTGGTATTTCAATATCACTGAAGACAAACTGGATAGAATTATTAATGAGCATTTAGTTGCAGGCAACCCGGTACGTGAATGGGTTTTTCATGAAAACCCACCCTCACAATAACCCAATAACTGATTAAGCATGTGAAAAAACGTTTTAACCAAAGTCTTTGTTTAACTTTAATAATTTTTTTGGTTGCTTGCACGGCTAGAAATAACACCCCCACACCAAAAAACCGGCACCCTTCCCGACAACTACCGCCCTTGTCTCAAGATATTAGTCTATTACTAACGCTGGAAATGCAAGCAATCAGTAAAGCCATGATGGAACTAGTTCCGGCAATTGCTACTGCGGACTGGCAAAAAATCTCTGACATTGGCAGTCAAATCAAGCATAGCTATATTATGCGGCACCAACTGACATCTCAACAACGACAAACCTTGCAGCGTGTTTTGCCAACTGATTTTAAAAAAATGGACTTCCAATTCCATCTTACTGCTGGGAAGCTGGCTGATGCGGCTGAACAGCATAATCGTGAACTGGTAAATTTCTATTTCTATAAAATGAACGAGGCTTGCAGCCAATGCCATTCTCAATATGCATTAGCCAGATTTCCGGGTTTTCTTAAGTCAGAAAATAATTCCTTCGATTCTCACGCACATTAATAATGCCCCCTAAGGGGTGCTGCCTTTTAGTTTTGCTTTCAAACCCATTCAAAAAGTCTGAACTATAAACCAGCGAC